>DAOUUS010000165.1 GCA_030668065.1 Candidatus Methanophagales archaeon | reverse complement strand
AAGACTATCAAAACCGTTGCCCCCAACATATTCCAAAGCAGTCTTTACCGCCGCGCCTTTGCCCTTGTTTGTCGCATGAGAAATAACATTTGCACCAGCAGCACGTGCGACCGCAGCGGTTCTATCCGTGGAACCGTCATCCACCACCAGAATTTTGTCAACATATTTTGTTGCTGTTCGCACTACGCTTCCGATCGCCTGCTCTTCATTGTAACATGGAATGACCGCGACTGTGTTCATTTTTTTCTTGCCTTTTCCCTTCGCCTGAGGAGACATGAGATAGGTCCTACAACATAGAGATGAAGGTGCGTATATAAAAGGCTTTCGGTCTGGTTGAAATGTGATGTGCGTTATCACGCTAAAGATGCGCACCCACAGTTAACTTCAGTAACGTTTTTTAAGCGCTTGTTGTCATTCTTTTCCTTTGGATTGGATGACAGCCACTATATTCGATGTGCCATCCCCCCTCATGATTACTTCTGATATGCCGCTAAATTTTGTGCCTCCGAATGCGCCTTTGTTAGTAAATACTGTAACGTATCGTGTTCGTATATGCAAGCATTCATCGCCAGGTTCCTCGCATCCGCGTGCGCCTTCTGGAGTAACGGTTTTATCGTTAATGGCGTTGGATACGCAATAGTAAGCGCCAAAGCCAATGTTTTATCACCCGCTTCTCGTAACAGATCCGCGATGGTATAACTAGTTGGATAGTCGTACTTTATTTGCGATGCCAGCGAGAAAGCCGCTTTCGCGCACTCTTCAAAGTCCGCCGTGTACTTCAATGGGTCTATATGAAGAACATCAGGCGTGAATAGCACTTGCGCTTCACGGTCATATACGGCAGATATATCCAGGCCCTCTTTCATCGGGTATATCTCCAGCTTGGCCAACATTTCTGCGAATGCCGGAGCTACTTTGTCGCCCTCCTTCACCGCGACCGTTCTCTTCTTTATCTCCACCTTACCCGCCGTTATCCCTGCGGGGATACCCAAGTTCTGCAGTTCTCCTACTATTGGCCCCGGCTTAAGCGAGGTGGGACCTTCTTCGAGCACTATATCACTAGGAGCAACCGCACCTGCCTTTATCGGCGCCGGGATTTTACCTTCTTCCGCTATTCTATACAAATCAAAAGCATCCAAATTGGTGAATATCAGTGCCATCTGATCTTCTACAAAATTAACCATATCGTCTAACCCACTGCCCTTCAACGAAAGGGATATTAACCTATTTTTCGATACTCGCACCCGTGCGTTCTCACGCAATCCTTTTCTTAACTGCTGAATTTGATTAGCACTTATCCCTCTTACTTTCGCAATTCCTACTGTATTATAGGAACCCATCAGGCCTTTCAGATATTCGACCTGTTCCTTTTTCCATTCCTTAGCTCTCTTTACTCGCTTTTTCATCTTCTTCACACCACTTTCACTGCGGGACCCATGGTCGTTTTCATGTAAATAGAACCGACATTTTGCAATCCCCGTTCCAAATGCGATTCCACCGCTTTTATTACCGCTGCGGCGTTCTCGGCTATATCTTTTGCCGCCATATCCTTACGCCCTATATTCACCCAAAAAGTCGTGGTCTTCGACTTTACCTTCACGACTCGTCTCAATCTCGATAAGATCTGTTCGGGATCAGCGCCGGGTGGGATGGGTACTGGCATCTTACCTCTTGGACCCAGAACAGTACCCAGGCTTTTACCTATCAATGCCATATACGCTACGTCTGCGGCAAAGAGGTCATATGTGTTTACCAACGCCCTTGCGGTCTTTTTATCCATCCTCTTCAGATCCTCAGGGTCTAACGCATCAGCACCTGCCTCTTTCACCTTTAACGCAATTTCACCGGATGCAAATACCCCTATCTTCGGCTCACGGAAGCTCTTTGGTAAATTGATGTCCAAATTTATCCGGTTCTTCGGCTGTTTCAAATCCACGTTCTTCAAATTTATGCAAATTTCTACGCTCTCAACAAATTTCCTCTCCGGTGCGCTCAACACCTCTTCCACTGTCCCCACTACCTCTTCTGCTTCCATCTTATGCAATCACCTCATCATACTTACCCGCTTCGATCTCACGCTGCATTTCCTTCGCATCCATGCCCTCTATCTTTAGCCGCATCACACCACAAGAGCCTATCACCTCTTTAACCGCGCTCTTTAACGAACTGGCTAACATATCCCCGATCTTCTTCTGCGCTATCTCCTTTATCTGCTCTATCGAGATTTCGCCGTTATAATCAGTTGTCGAATCGGTTTGTGCCTTTTCGATGCCCAATTCCTTCTTTATCAATGCCGCGGTCGGTGGTGAACCCACACTCAGATCAACCTTACCACTATCATCAACGGCTATCCTCACCGGGATTACCATACCCGCATAACCCTTCGTGAGTTCGTTTATACTAGCCACTACATCTTTTACATTTATCCCGAGCGGTCCCAGTGCAGGACCCAAAGGTGGACCAGGACTCGCTTTTCCGCCTTCTACCAATACTTCAACTACACTCATCTCTCGCTTTCTTCTCCGTTACTTATGCACATCTTGATTATCTTTAAATAGCCTATTAGCTTATGTTATTTTATTCCTTTATTTCCTGTTACGAGGACGTAATCCGATAAAAATGGGAACAAGTATTGGAGAGATATTAGAGCCACTAGAAACGAGTTTCGATGCGTTATCTGGTAAAGTAATTGCTGTTGATGCTTATAACACACTATACCAATTCTTAAGCATCATTCGCCAGCCGGATGGGACACCGCTGAAAGATTCATCAGGTAGAACGACATCCCACCTATCTGGGCTGATATATCGCACAACAAATTTGATGGAGAAAGGGCTAAAGCTTGTATTCGTTTTTGATGGCAAACCACCTGAGCTAAAAGCAAAGGTTATAAAAGCCCGAACGGAACGGCGCGAGGCAGCAAGAAAGAAATGGGAAGAAGCGGAAGTGCCCGAAGAAGCGCTTAAGTATGCAAAAGCATCTACAAGAATTGACGTTACGATAGTAGAAGAGTCGAAGCAGCTTTTAACTTATATGGGCATTCCACACGTACAAGCACTATCAGAAGGTGAAGCACAAGCGGCATATATGGTAATAAAAGGCGATGCCGAATTCGTGTGCACGCAGGACTATGATTCATTGCTCTTTGGTGCACCTCGTGTGATACGAAATCTCAGTGCGCCAAGAAAAAAGGCACGGCTCGAACTCTTGGATTTACACAAATTCGTGCAGAAGCAGGGGATTACACGTGAAGAACTCATAGACCTCGCTATTTTAGTAGGTACTGATTTTAACGAAGGTGTAAAGGGTATAGGTGCTAAGACAGCGTTAAAGCTAATTAAGAAGTATCATAGCATCGAAAAAATGATCGCGAACTCAAAGATCGTGGAAGATACGGGGATAGCGAATTACGAACTCGTTCGTGACATCTTTTTAGTGCCTGAAGTGTCCGACTCTTATGAGATAGTATGGCGTGCACCGGATGTGGCTAAACTAAAAGAGATGCTCTGTAAGGAGCATGAGTTCGCAGAAGAGCGGGTGTGCAACGCTTTGGAACGGAGTTCTGTGCCAAAAATAAAACAAGGGAGTATAGAGCAGTGGTTGTAATTTTGGAAGTTTTTATATTGTAGATATATCATCTATAAATCAAAGATACGGGAAAAATATTAAAATGGGATTATTCGAGCGAAGCAAAAGGATACTTGAAATAAAAAAAGAAAAAAGGACGAAGCAGCGGGGAGAAGTTAGACCAGATACCAAACCAGAAGAATTAAGAGAAGGCAGTATCGGAACGCTTGATGGGTTAGATTTCACTGTGCTTGGAAAACTGGTATATGACTGGGGCGGAGGACGCTGGGAAGAGTTTTATCTGGAGTTCTCAGACACGGAAGAGCACAAATGGTTATCAAAGGAAGGGACGACACTTGAATTACTTGACGAAGTCGAGTCAGCGGATGCACCAGACCCTGATGAACTAAAAGAAGGAGGTGTATTTGACTTTCAAGGAGAAAAAGTGAAAGTGAACGAAGTGGGAAAAGCACGGATTGTGGCAGTTGAAGGATCTTTTCCATGGGATATTGCTACGGGAACGCAGGTAACGTATGCCGATTGCGAGTTCGAGCGAACAGGAGAAACTCTCAGCTTGGAGAAGCCCGCAGGGGCAAGGCTGGAAGCATATAGGGGAAATGAATTATCGAGTGGAAGGCTGGATTTTTTTTGAGGTGATGAAAAAATGGGATTGATTGATAGGTTCTCAAATGTGGCTAAGGCGAAGGCAAGTAAAATAGAGCCTCTGGAAGCACACCTATTCAACCTCTTTTATTAAATCAATTCATTACGCATGCCTCTTATTCATATAATTT
>DAOUUS010000195.1 GCA_030668065.1 Candidatus Methanophagales archaeon | reverse complement strand
GAGAGGTTTGCTCAGAGAATTGCTGAGCTTGCTGACGATGTTATTGTCCATCTCGAATCGCAGAAAGCGATATTAGAACGACTCAGAATACCGTCAGCGAAGATTCATATTATCCCCCACGGTACAGCGGTCAGTAATGCAGATAAGAAAGTTTCGCGGCTACGGCTAAACTTACCAGAAGAAGGTAAGATAATTACGGTGTTTGGCTTTGTCAATCCATTTAAAGATCTGGATGTCTCGATTGAGGTGTTCAAGGAGATACGGGAAGAAGTCGAAGATGTGTATCTATTTATTGCAGGTGGGCTTCCTCCTGACGCAACAAGAAAAGCTAAGGACTATGTTGGATTAATCAGAAAGAGAATCGAAGAACTCGACCTCACGGATATGGTGATATTCCCAAATGTATTCTTTCCAAACGAGGAGATACCTTATATCTTTGGTGCGTCAGATATTGCTTTGTTCACACATTATCACGAAGATAGATCGGTTTCCGGCTCTATTCACCTTGCAATAGGTGCAAAGAAACCGGTTATTGCCTATCGGATACCCAAGTTTGAGGTAGTTAGACATATCAGTGACGAACTGCTTATTCTGCCCGACAACGCATCGGGAATTGCAAAAACGGCTATTCGCATTTTTAAGGATAAAGAATTTGAGCGGTATGTACTTGATCAAACGGACGGCTACCGGAATGCGACTTCATGGCCTGTGACAGTACACAAGCATTTAAAATTGTATAGCGGTGTGGAATAAGGAAATGAAAATAGCATTGATGAGCCGCTGGAATGCCACCTGCGGCATATCTGCACATGCGGAACTCGTGGGATGGGAATGGCGGAAAAAGCATGACCTCACGGTATTTGCACCTACATTAGAATCTGCAACAGATTGGCATCACAATCCCATAGAAAAAGAGGATGAGGAGTTTGTAATACGTGGCTATGAGCAGCCGGAGACTATCGGGAAAACAGGGTGGATAGACGAAAGGCTGTGTAAAGATAATTACGATGTGCTGGTCTTGCAGGGTTTAGAACTGCTGCCCATTCCCGCTCTGCTGGATGTGTTTCCGAAGATAAAAGCAAAGAAAGTGCTTGTATGGCATCTGGGGAAACTGCCAAAATATGAAAGCCTCTATAAGCTTAGCTTCGATGCAATTGTATGTTTTGACTCCCGATTTGGAAACATGCTCAAAGAGAAATACCCGGAGGAGAAGATCCATATAATCCCCTTTCCCTGCCGCCCGCTCGTTAAGGGCAACAAAAAGAGAGCAAGGAAAGAACTGGGTATTCCCCGCGATAAAACGATTCTATTCTCCTTTGGTAAGCAGCCATTGTTTGAGTATGAGGATTATTTGTGGTTAGCGAAAGAATTAAAAGAGATATATGACTTGAAATATTTCGTCATCCGGTCCTATGGCGATTTACCTCCTGAAAGCGATTGCTTAGAGGTTCGGAGGGGCATACCCGAATATGAAGAGATATATAAATACTTACACGCATCTGATGCCTTTCTGTGGCCAAAGGTGGAAACAGACTACATTGTGGTCTCCAGCACGGTTTGCCAGTGTTTGGGTGCGCTTGCCCCTATTGTCGCTCCGGATGTGAGATTCGTAGAACTAATGGACAAGGAGCTAGTAAAATATAGCGATAGGGCGGATTTAAAGGCTAAAGTTATTAGACTCATAGAAGATACGGATTTCAAACACGAGGTTTTGGGGCATGCGGAACAATATGCTAGAGCGAATTCGGTAGAAAAAATCGCTAAAAAGTTTATCAGGCTGTTTGAAGCTGTTTTGAGGAGTTGAGGTTAAAAAGGCGCACTACCTTCGGCATTATCACTACTATTCTGCTTCTCAGTGCATGGTTGGCACAGGAACCTTATCTATTGCGATAAAAGCAACAGAGACATGTAAAGATAAAATCCGCTCAACCAAAACAGGCAAACTTTATATGCTTTATATACTTCCTAAGTTGTTATTAAGTGCAGTGAAGAACGAATGAAGATTGCAATGATGACACCCTGGAATGATGAAAGAGGTGCTGCGGTGCATGCAAAAGCACTGGTGAATGCCTGGCTGAAGAAGGGGCATAAAGTGACCGTATTCAGCTTTTTAAAGGAGGACTACGGGGAAGACAAATTTACGGGTAAAGACGAGCGTTATGTAATAAGATGCTTTGGAAAAGACTACCTGGACCCAAGACCCATTCTCACAACAGAGTTTGACATCTTTGTAGTGGAAGATTTAAGGACGCTTCCCGTGGAAGAGCTTGCCAAAATATTCCCTATGATTAAAGAGCATGCTTTTCCTGTTCATATTGTACATGAAGATAAGTTACCAGAGGAAATGTGGTTTTATCAGCTCCCCTGGGATAAAGTGATTTACTTTGATGAGCGGCAAGAGTTCCTGAAGGATGTTTATCCTGACGCAGAGTACATCCCTTTTCCTTGTTTCCCGATAAGACGCGGTGACAAGATTGAGAGCAGGAAAAAACTTGATTTGCCCCTGGATAAGAAAATAATCTTTACCTTCTGTCAGAGGGGCTATCTTCCCTACCTGCGCTATTTGTGTGAAGAGCTACTGACAAATGTGGTTTTATTATTTGTAATCCCGCCGGACTTCGAGATGCTTGAGAAGGAGTCGGCACCGCCATGGATGATTGTTCGTGAGGAGGGGACTTTATCTGATGAACGGTTTGACGAGTATCTATTTGCTTCGGATGCCGTTATCTTCCATAAATACCAGAATCGGTATCTCAGGCTTGTCTCCGCTACTATCTTCCAGGCAATGGGCGCTGGTTGCCCTATATTCATTCCACAGCAATCCGAGTACTTCCAACCATTGAAGGATGAAGTGACTTATTATAGTGATACGGATGACTTGACTCGTAAATTGATTGCCTTCTATGTAGATGAAAGAATAGCGAAACATATTATAGAATCGGAAGAGGTGTACACACATATAAGGTCCGCGGATAAGATAGCAGAGATATATATAGACGTTTTTACCAAGGTAATGAAGGCGAGGGGGTTGTAATTGCATGAAGTTAAGGCGTTACGAAGGTAACCCGATATTGAAACCCAAGCCTGAAAATGCCTGGGAATCGAAAAATGTGTTTAATCCTGCGGTCGTTTATGATAATGCTTTAATTCATCTCCTCTACCGTGCTATGGGGCGAGATGATATTTCGAGATTTGGATATGCGGTAAGTATAGATGGCTTCAACTTCTTTCGTTTTGACAAACCGGTTTTCACGCCGAAACTGATATTGGAGCCACGGGGGTGTGAGGACCCGCGAGTGGTAAAGCTGGGGAACAGTTATTATATGACTTATACCGCTTATTCTGTGAGTGGGATGCGGGTCTGTTTAGCTACCACAGATAACTTTATACATTGGGAAAGATATGAGATGGAATGGGCGGAGAGGAATGATAAAAATGCCGTCCTCTTCCCTGAGAAGATTGATGGCAAATATATGATTCTCCATAGACCAATGCACAAAGAGCCCATGGGCATCTGGATTAGTTACACAGATAACTTTGCTGATTGGTACGGGCAGCGAGAACTTATGGCGCCGTCAGAAGAAGGAAATTGGGATAGTGCGAAGATAGGCGCGGGTGCACCACCAATAAAGACCGAGAAAGGGTGGTTGCTGATATATCATGGTGTTGACGAGGATCTGGTATATAGATTGGGCGCGGCGATGCTCAGCCTGGACGACCCTTCAAAAGTAATATACCGGCATCCTGATCCGATTCTCGAGCCCGAGCGGGATTACGAAATACGTGGTGAGGTTCCTAATGTGGTATTTACTTGCGGCGCATGTGAAGTAGGCGATAAATATTATGT
>DAOUUS010000032.1 GCA_030668065.1 Candidatus Methanophagales archaeon | reverse complement strand
TATCCCGCAGATGCTGAAAGGTTACAGAGCCAAGAAACTTGATGACATTTCGAATCACTTCATGTAGATCATGGGTTCCGGTCTGTTCATCTGGATTTTATACGGCTTTCATATCGGTTCTATCCCTGTTATAGTCACGAACGTCCTGGGCGTTGGCTGTAATATCGTTTTAATCGCTATGAAACTCAGTTATTCCCCTAAATAACGGATGTCGTGCCAACCACAAATTCAGCCCGTTTTCTTCTGATTCCCGTGGTTCGATTTACGATTAACGTGAACTCGAAGTTACCGACTCTATCTTCTGCTTTAAAGTGCCTTCTTTATCCCTTCGTTCATCTATCCTCAACGTTGTAACGACCCGTTCCGCGCCCTGTTTAAATACCGATTCATGCACTGCTTCAAATGCTTTTAACACTGAGGACATATCTTCAGCTTCAAATATCGTGCCCATCGCGGTAAGTTCGGGTTTCAAGCCCAATTCGTTCAGCACTGCTACTGCTTCTGCCACGTATTTACTCACACCTGGCGTTTTTGTTCCTATTGGCACGACACTAATTTCCGCAATTATCATAAATAAATCCTTTGTTGTATGAATAGTTAAATTCAATCCGGATTTTTAGACCGCACCTATTTCTCGCATCACTTCCTCTTCCAAATCCAGGTCTTCGAATACCTCCAGCCGCTTCAGATACCCTAAACAGGGTACTTTCTTCGCCTTTAACTCGGACTCGGTAATGTTTATTTTTATGGCTGTAAACGCAGCTCCACCACCTGTTTCTCGCTTTACTTGCATATCATAGCTTTCGTAGCGTTTAGATGCGATAAAGCGCATAAAAAAATGTTTGTAGTTACGCAGTTCCCATTCCTTCACTTCTATGCCCACACGAGCAAACTCCGCAGGATGTATCAATCGCAGCTCTTCGGGATACACCACCGGCTCATAATGTATACCCGACTTGATAGAACCGCCTGTGTCCCGCGCTAACACCTCATACTCTTTAAGAATTCCTTCGTGTATGATGACTGCGGAATAAAACGGTTTATTGTCCGCCGAGCCCCGGAAATTCGTCACCACCTCAAAAGGGACCGTCTCTCTTGTTATGAGTCCCGTTCCAGAAAACAGTTTATGTAGCATATCCGGGCTTTCTCCGGCTGCTATCTCTATCTTCACTGCTATTGTATATAGCGGATGCAGAGACGACCCGTAGTTCTTCTGCTCTTTTAGCTTTATGCTCTTTTGTTTTATGTTTAGCATTCAATAATTCATCAGTATAAGTGTTTTAGTTCTTAAATATTCTTCACTAGCTCGGTTTTAAGATTAATAACATGAAAAGCAAATACGTAACCTTCTCCAAAAACATATTCGTACCTGTGACGAACGTATGCCGAAATGCCTGCGACTACTGCGTGTACCGGGCGCGTAGCCCAGCAGACGCTTATTTAGTGCGTGTAGACCAGTTTTTAACGCTCGTGACCACAAAATCAGAAGCCACAGAAGCTCTTTTTACCGCGGGTGAGAAACCCGAACTCGCCAATCCGGAATTCGTGAAATGGCTTCGTGACGCTACCGGCTGCTCTACGCTTGTCGAATACACGAAAGAGTTATGCAAACTTGCGATAAGACACGGATTGCTGCCGCATTGTAATCTCGGCGTATTGAATACAGAAGAGCTGAAGCAGTTACGTGACGTGAACGCTTCAATGGGTTTGATGCTCGAAACCACGGCAGAACTCAGTGCACATAAAAATTCACCGGGTAAAGTACCAGAAGCGCGATTGAAGATGATAGCAGAAGCGGGAAAGCTAAAGATACCGTTTACTACCGGCTTGTTAATCGGCATAGGCGAGAACCCGGAAGACCGTATCCAGTCTCTGGAAGCTATAAAATCGTTACATGAGCATTACGGGCATATACAAGAAGTTATTATTCAACCGTTCGTACCGAAGCAGTACACGGCGATGGAAAAGCACGACCAACCGAGTTTTGCGGTATTCAAAGATGTTGTACGTGTTGCAAGAGCGATATTGCCCGCGGAAATCACGATTCAAGTACCGCCAAATTTGACTGCGCCACGCGATTTAATAGAACTTGGCGCGTCAGACTTAGGCGGAATTTCGGAGAAGACTATTGACTACATAAATCCGGAATCGCCGTGGCCGAGCGAGGAAGAACTAAAACGTGTAGTTGCACCTTTCGTATTGCGTGAGCGATTGCCGATATATCCGGAATTCATAAGTAAAGGCTGGTATAGCGAAGAGATACGGCCTTTGATCGAGCGTTATGCCGATGAGGACGGGTTGAGGCGATTGTAATAACAAAACAACTTATTTGTAAATGAAACGTTTACCAAAGCGTGAATTCCGCGTTTTTCGGGATCTACAAAAACACATCAACTTTTCCTGCAAGCTATTTATTTAGTTAAAGAGAGAAATATTCAAATAATATCAAGGATCAATTGAAAAGTCCCGTGGTGTAGTGGTCAAGCATACCGGCCTTTGGAGCCTGTGACAGAGGTTCGAATCCTCTCGGGACTAATATTTGGGTAACAGATCCAAAAGAGAACTTGAACTGATGATTAAAACAGAAAAGCCGTTAGAAAGATGTAAATTGCATAAATCTGCTGCCGTTAGCGACCCAAACTACGGTTGCGCACCCCGCGCTCGTCCAATACAGGAGTATATAGAACGAGGGGTAGTGATTATAGATAAACCCGCGGGTCCTACCTCGCACGAAGTTGTTGCTTGGGTAAAGGGGATATTGAACTTAAAGAAAGCAGCGCATACTGGGACATTGGACCCGAATGTTACAGGAGTGCTGCCGGTTCTGCTTAGTGTGTCAAGGAAGTTAGCTGATGCTTTCGTTTGGGACAAGGAGTACGTATTCGTGATGAAACTGCATGGCGCTGTTGATGAAGCAGAGCTGAGGCAGGTAAGCGCGGAATTCGTGGGAAAGATATACCAAAAGCCGCCATTGAAATCCGCTGTTAAACGAAGAATACGTGTGAGATCCATGCGGTACATAGAGATAAAAGAGATGGAGGGAACAGATGTATTGATGCGGGTAGGCTGTGAAGCGGGAACGTACATACGAATGCTCTGCCATCATATCGGGCTCGCGTTAGGTGTGGGCGCGCACATGCTACAGTTACGAAGGACGAAATCATTCCCATTTGATGAGGCTAAAATCACGAAGCTGCAAGATCTGAAGGATGCGTATGTCTTATATGAAGAAGGGGGGGATGAAAGCCATCTCCGCGAACTAATCATGCCGCTGGAAGATACGCTGGGGCACCTGGCGTGCATAATCGTAAAGGATACAGCGGTTGATGCGATATGTCACGGTGCAGCCCTTGCAGTACCCGGTATTTCGAGTATAGAAGAAGGAATAAATATAGGGAACCGTGTTGTATTATATACGCTAAAAGGAGAAGCGGTAGGCATAGGTAAAGCAAAGATGGACTCGAAGGCTATGTTCAACGCAGAGGCAGGAATATGTGTGGAGACGGAGAAGGTGTTTATGAAACCCGGAACGTATATTAAAGGTTGGGGTGATAAAGGGACGAAATAAATCAAAGGAGCCGAGGTGGCTGAGTGGAAAGGCGCAGGCCTGGAATTTACAGGGCCGAACTGATAGCCTGTGTTCCGGAAGGGACTCAAGGGTTCAAATCCCTTCCTCGGCGAAAACACTCTTTTTAGCTAAAACATATTTCTTTGGTAAAGCAGTTATAAAAAAAGATAGAAATGCAAAATGAGCGAAGAAAGGGAGAAGACGGAAGGGGTAGATAAAGAGGACTTCAAGCATATAGTCCGTATTTTAGATACCGACTTAAATGGTAATAGGCGTGTGCTATACTCGCTCTGTGGGATTACCGGAATAGGAAGAAGAGTGGCGCGAAATGTGGTCCTTTCTTCTGGGGTAGACCCGAATGCGAAGATGGGCAATCTCACAAACGAGGCTATAGGGAAGTTAAAAGTATCAGTTGAAGGCGTAGAGAAGCGATTACCGTGGTGGATGCTGAACAGGAGAAAAGATTTGATTAGTGGCGATGATCTGCACATAATGGGCACAGACATGGAGCTAAAGTTCCGGGAGGACATAAATTTGTTGCGTAAGATACGGTCATATCGCGGAATACGGCATGAACGGGGGCTAAGAGTGCGGGGACAGCGGACAAAATCAACAGGACGAAGAGGTATGGTAGTAGGCGTAGTGAGAAAGAAGATATTAGCGAAGACCGGAGGTAAGCGAGATGGGCCATCCTAAGAAGCTTAAGAAGGCGTATGAACGACCGAGAAGACCCTGGGTGTTGCAAAGGATAAAAGATGAGCGGGAGTTAGCGGAGAAGTACGGGCTAAAGAACAAGAGAGAAATATGGAAAGCAGAGAGCACTATAAAGAGATATCGTAGGGAAATAAGGAACATCTTAGCGGAAATAGCTGGTATGAGACCAACAGAGCATACGAAGAGAAAGGAAGCCGACATCTTAGCGAGCTTGAGAAGGAAAGGGATATTGGGCGAGAGCACGAATTTGGAGGGTGTTCTGGAACTGGACGTGGAGCATATCCTGGATCGGCGGCTACAGACATGTGTGCATAGAAAGGGACTGGCGAATTCGCCGAAGCACGCGAGGCAACTTATCGTGCACGGTCATATCGCGGTTAATAACCGTAGAGTCACTATTCCTTCTTATATTGTGGACCGGGATGTGGAACAAGAAATAGACTACTATGAATATGCACCAAAGACTATTACTGATATTACAGGTGAGGCAGATACGGGAGTAGAAGCGGTTAATGAGGGATAAAAAAAGGAGAGCTGACTAATGATAGAAGGAAAATGGGTAATTGCGCATATATTCTCTTCGTTTAATAACACTATTATCACGGTAACGGATATGACGGGTGCCGAAACGATTGCCAGAGCTTCTGGTGGCATGGTGGCCAAAGCGGACCGTGATGAGAGTTCGCCATATACGGCAATGCAGATGGCGGCGCAACTTGCGGATAAACTGAAAGAGCGAGAGATACGGGGGATACACGTGAAAGTAAAAGCAGCTTCGGGACGTAAGTCGAGAACACCAGCACCCGGTGCACAAGCGGCGATAAAGGCTTTTGCCCGTGCAGGGATACGAATAGGTAAAATAGAAGACGTGACGCCAGTACCGCATGATGGCACGAAGCGTCCTGGTGGAAAGCGTGGCAGGAGAGTTTAAGTTTGGCATGCACAGCAAGTACTTTTTTTAGTATATGTTTTGCAAAGCAAAAAGTTTTATGAACGTAAAAATAGTAGAACGCGGGGAAAATGAAGTAAAAATCGTGCTTTCCGGTGTGAAAGTGCGATTTGCAAATGCACTCAGACGGGCAATGATTGCGGAAGTACCGAAGCTGGCAATTGACGAAGTGACTTTTCAGGATAACAACTCGTTGTTATATGACGAGCAGTTGGCACTGCGTCTGGCGATGATACCTTTGAAGACGGATGATCTAAGCATGTATAGTGCGGAAGACAGAATCTCTCTGACTTTAAAAGCGGAGAGTCCAGAAAGAGCGGGCTATACTATGGTTTATTCTAAGGAACTCATCTCGTCAGATCCACATGTAGAACCTGCATTTGATAACATCCCCCTTGTGAAATTGATTTCAACAGAGCGAGAGATTAGTGGTATGAGGTCTGTTGCGGGACAAAGGCTCTCTTTTGAGGCTATTGCACGGAAGGGTATAGGCAAAGAGCATGCTAAGTGGCAGCCTGTGACCGCGTGTGGCTTTAAAGAGCTGCAGGATAGCAGTCCGACAAAGAATAAGGCAAATGAGACTCAGATATCAATCACTGTTGAGGGTGACGGTTCCGTGCCTGTGGATGATATAGTAACTGAAGCGGCGCGGATAATGCGCGAGAAATGTGAGATGATAGTGGAGGAATTGACGAGTCAGTAGTTATCAACTAAAAGAAACCACACGAGGAAATTGAAAACAAAAGCGTTTATACCGTTCAAGAAGAAAGGTGCGAAATCGAGATTAGGCGCGTTTTTAAGCGAGCAAGAGCGTGAAGGGCTTGCTATACGGATGTTAACGGATGTTTTAGCTGCGTTAGCCGAGTCGGAGATAGGCGAAATCGAGATAATTACCACCTGCCGCACGGACGAGCTGATGGACGGTTTGATGTTACCGAATCGCGAGTTCAAGTCCAAACTCAGTGTACGAGAGGATGGAAGAGGACTAAACGAACTGTTAAATGAATTGATATTGGTGGAAAAAGGGCCAATGCTGATAATAATGGCAGATATTCCGCTGGTGACGACCGAAAGCATAAACCGGATATTCATGCACGAGGTGGATGTAGTAGTAGCACCGGGACGAAACGGTGGTACAAATGCGTTATTTCTGCGGCAACCAAACGATTACTTTATATCCTATTACGGACTTAGCTGTTTGGAGCATATGGCGGCTGCGAAGAGCCGTAATTTGAGTTACGCTGTTCATGACTCATTTTTTATCGGTGTGGATATAGACGAGGTAGAAGACCTGATAGAGTTACTGATACATGGCAAAGGCGTCTCTACAGAATATCTACGAGAACTTGGCGTTCGTCTCCGTGTGGATAAAGCGGCAAAGGTAAGGGTGCGCGTGGAGCGGGAAACGTAGATTTCGAGACTACAAAAAACCGATGTCCGATGAGTGTAACAACCAAACAACCACAGGTTAATCACACGCTTTAACAAAATGTCTTCTAAATGCGCCACCAAATAAAGTTCATGCACGGCTCACAATTACCGCAATGTGGTGAAAAGATCCCGCAAACGTGTATTTTGAACTACAACTATACTTATACCCTTTGTGGCAGGGATTTTCTACGAATGGGACATTTTTCAATTTCACACAACCTTTATAGAAGCTGTCCCACAATTATCCAACAACGACAGATAGCATCCCTCTATCACAAAAATATTTAGTTCTAACATCTATGCCCTTTAGCGTTTGTCCTACGCAGAAATGATAAATCATATCTAAATAAACACTGAATCCTAATTCCACTCGAAATTTGAGCTAAAGGTTTTTATTACCTTATGTATAACCCTTATTTAATATTAAAAACGAGGTGAAGATAAGGAATGGCGATGCGAAACGATAATATTGGGCAATCCAAGATTTTGCCCCTGGATATTAGTGAACTCATACCGGTTGACCATATTTGCTACCTGGTTATTGCCATCGTGAATAGTATAGATGTTAGCGAAATAGAGGAGAAGTACATGTTCAAACCGGGCAATCCAGCGTATCCACGGCGGATGCTGCTCAGACTGCTGGTACAGGCGGCAATCGATGGCGTGTGGTCCTCTAGAAAGATTGACAAGTTGGCGCACGAAAACATAGTCTACATGTACTTAGCGGGAAACGAGAACAGGGAAGTGCTAAAATGTGCGGAAAAAATATGTGTATGAAGCGGATGTGAAGTAATCATTCACTCAACATTTTGTTTTTCTATAACGTTTTGGGTGTGTGAGGCTTTGCACCTGAAGTCCAATTTTTTACCGATTAGGTACAACTTTCAGACTTTATGCAAAAGTGACTTTAAGTGCAATGCCTACCGTAGCTGTACCTTTATATACACAAAGATGCAGGTATTTAAGTGCAAGTAGCAAGCTGTTATTAGCGACAAAATTAGGAGATAGGAGACAAATATGGCGGATTACGCTCAAGCTTTAGCGTTCGGTATTGGTGCGATTACCGCTATCGTTGTGATTTCTAATCCGCTTTCAACCTCTGCGATTTTCATAGCACTGACCGAAAGAATGTCGCGTAAACAAAAGCAAGAGGTCATTAAGAAGTCATTAACATACTCGATTGGGATACTGATTCTATTCGCAGTGTCGGGCTTATTACTTTTTAAAGTGTTTGGGTTCTCGATTGGTGCATTTAGAATCGCAGGTGGTGTGCTGCTCTTCACAACGGCTGTGGGTATGCTTAACCCAAAGACAAGCCAGGAAGAGGCGAGTGACGCGCCCGATAATATCGCGCTTATTCCGTTAGCAATCCCGTTTATCGCGGGTCCTGGTACCATCGTAACGGTTGTGGTACTCATGTCAGAAGCTGAGACAAAACTGAATATTGACCTCGTCACCGGCATTTTGTGTATTCTAGGAGTATTTGCAGGTATTGCCGTTTGCATTGGCATATCTTATGCAATGCTGGCCAAGTCGGATTTCATTGACAGTGTACTCAAGGAAGGCGGTCGTAGAGTGGTCACAACGTTAATGGGGCTTATCGTGATGGCAATCGCCATTCAGTTCTTTATCAACGGGATAAAGGACGTTTTACCTGAGTTCTTGGCTATCGCCAGCGGTATGTAAGAAACTACAAGTTTTTTAAATTTTTATTCGACCCGAAAAAACTTAATAAACCAGGACCGTACCGTCTGCGTAAATCCGTGAAATCTGCGTCCTAAATAGTTTACGTACTTCATATACAAGAACATCTGTGAGATCTGGTAGTCCGTGAGACATTTATTAAACTAGTAGTTGTTTAGTTGTAATGGTAGGAAGAACACAAAATGTTTGACATCATGCATAAAGGCTTGAACAAAGCATTAGAAATCTGCGACCAGGTAGAGTTGTTTGGCGAACGAAGCGATATACTGAGCATAGACCTGGAACGAGAAGAAGTAAAAAAGATGAAGCACGTGAAAAGCACGGGTATTGGCGTGCGAGTAGTAATATCAAACAAAGTAGGATTCTCGTACACTACCGCGTTAGAACACGTTAAATTAGACGAGTGCATCACACACGCGATAAAACAGGCACGGTCATCCGAAGAAGACCCTAATTTCGCGGGGCTGCCGGTGTCACCGAAACGAGGCTACAAGAAACCCGCGAAGAAATTCGACCCCCGGATATTGGACCTTCTTGATGGCGGCAGTGAAGATGCGATTGAATATTGCAAAGAGATGCTAACCGGCATGAAAGAGATTGAAGCGGATGAGGCTGTATGCCGACCGACCGAAGGCAGTTTCGCAGCGGCTCACGATGAAACATACATCTTGAATTCCGAAGGTATCGAGACGAGTGATGCCGGCACTTATGTCTCTGCGGGATTACTGGTTGTGGCAACAGAAGAAGGTGGCGAGGAGATTCCGGGCAGTGAGGGTAAGGTTAGCCGAATGCTAAGTGACATAGATTTCGCATGGGTCGGTCGCGAGGCGGTGAAGATGGCGGTGGACAGTATAGGTGGTACAAAGCTACAAACAAAAGAGATTCCGGTTGTATTGTCGCCTCGTGCGGTTCAGAGTCTTCTGGATTACACTTTGATACCACAATTGAGTGCTGAGAATGTGCAACGGAAACAGTCGCCTTACCACGACAAAAAAGGTGCGGATATAGCTTCGGACATTATTAGTATTGTGGACGATGGCACGATGCCGCTGGGTGTGAACAGCCGGCAGATGGATGGTGAAGGCGTGCCGTCTGGTGCTACTGTTCTTGTTGAGGACGGGGTACTAAAGACTTTCTTGTATGATTCTTACACTGCTGCTAAAGACGGTGTCGAGAGTACCGGTAACGCAATCAGGGGTTTCGAGAGTTTGCCGGCGCCCGGTTCCACGAACTTCATCATAAACGGTCGTAGCAAGGCGGATAAGGACGAGATGCTGGGTGATATACGTGAAGGGTTGTTTATTAATGATGTGATTGGTGCGCATACGGCGTCTCGGACTTCGGGTGATTTCTCGGTTGTTGCACAGAATTCTGCGGGTATTAAAGCGGGTGTGCTGTTTCCGGTTAAGCAGGTGATGGTTACAGGAAATATGCAGGAGCTATTGAAGCACGTGGAACTTGTTGGGACTGATACCCGGCAGATGTATAATGTCGTGTCGCCTTCTATTAAGGTGTCGAAGCTGCAGGTGGTTTCTTGAGGCTATTTCCAAAAGATAAATCGTAATGGTTTCGCTAACCACCTGATTACACAGATTTCCACACAACCTTTCTTTCCCAAAGAAAGTTTGATCAAAGAAATGTATATTTTTTGATAAAATTTTTGTATTTGTATAGTAAGGACCAGGAAGCAGTTGTAGAATCCCGCAATCATTTCGTCAAGAAACTTCACATCAACTTATGGTGAAGCGAACAGACAATAAGATTGAATGGGTATATTCAAAGGTAAAAGCACAGAGCTTTGTTGCTGCGATATATGGTATCTCAAGGAGAAGATTACAGCAATTAGTGAATTTTTATAGGGAAACCGGGGCCTATGCTTGATAAGGCACTTGATCCGGAATACTTTGAAACGCAGAATGATGCTTTTATTCGGAAAATGAGCTGTGAGAACACCCTAGGAATGTTCATCGAGTGGAGTGAAAGGCGGGTAAGTTTATGAATAAGAACGGTCTTAGGAATAGTAAGCGAAATAATATTAGGGCTCAACATTATCGAAACGAGGCGCTGAACTCGATTCCCATTATGTGAAACTGCTCCGAGAGTTAGGGGTTATGTTTCATATAGAAGTAGGACACTTTTATCTGTAATGAAAGTATCTGAAATGGTGAAATAAGTATTAACTCGGAAACGTAAGAAAGCAAATAACTGCACGAGAAAGGTTGGAGT
>DAOUUS010000151.1 GCA_030668065.1 Candidatus Methanophagales archaeon | reverse complement strand
TCCCATAATATGGCGATTGTTTCACTTAAACGTCCACCTATCCTGTCACGCAGCATATCAAAGAAGGGCTCCCTTTCTCCACAAAAAGAAACTTCTACTCTAACTTGCTTCTCCAATTTTTTGTTTACTTTTTTAGTAGCCCTTGCAATAGCTCTGAATTCTGCTGCCTTTAAGTCTTCCCAATCTGTTAGTAGATCACGTCGTTTTACAGAAAGAACCTCCTTTTCTTTGTTTAATATCTCCTGACGATCTTTTAATGGCATCAATCCCTCAATCTGCCTGCTGAGTATAATGAATTCTTCTCCATCAATAGCTTCTTTTTGGAGATTGCGTAATATCTTTTCGTATTCCGCTTGCACTTCCTGACGGCGTTGTTCCCACGTCTCTGAAACTTTCATTATATCTGTCTCTGCAGTCCTCAAGTGCATCTCATAATCTGCAATAATCTTTCTGAGTTTTGTCTCTAACGATGCTAAAATGGACTTAATCATACGAAGTGTCTCTTTAGATGGAAGATCTTTTAAAGCTGCTTCGGAGACGAATGCCCGGTCAACTTCCCCTACCATGCGAATGTTTTCAAGACCATCTTTTACTTGAGATAAACGGGATTTAGCTGTTTTCAAGACCTGTTCTTCTTTAACTAATAGATTCTAATTTTTTAAGCGCTCTTCTAATCCCGCCTCCTTAAACCGTTTAAAAGTTTCTTCAAGAGCTGGCAAATGACTAAGATATTCCGAATTTTCATTAAGTTCCTTTTGAATATCAATCAAATTCCTTCTGTTGAGTGCCAGTTCCTTAAGTGTCTTTCTCTTTCTTTCGGCTAAATGGGTGTCTTCATCTAAAAAACGGTCCAATAATCTTAATAATTTAGTAGGTGATTTTGTAAGCTCGCCTATTTCATGCTGACCATAAATTTCTACATTTCGGCAGATGTCCTGTGGAGTGAGACTGAGCACGTTTCCATCTGCATCCCTTATTACAAGAGGATTTGGATAGGTTCTTTCGATGAGGTAATCCTTAAGAGAAGGATGATGGGAACGAACAAGCAAAGAAATCTTCGTACCACTTCGGATTACCTGTTTCAATATCCCGGAAGAAGCCTTTTTCGCCTCTTCGCCAAATGGTTCAAGGTCAAGAACATAGCGCAGACTCTCTATGATTGTGGACTTACCTGTTCCACGACCCCCAATCAGTGTATTCAAATTCCCGTTTAAATGAATTGCAGCACCATCAAGAAACCCTCCTTCCCAGGTCAATGCTACCAGCTCTGTATGTTCTGGTGGTTCTTCTTCGGATAGGAGGCGAATTCTGGAATCTGGATCCAGAAATGCCTGTCGCAGCCCTTCAATACTTGGCTGGGACATTTTTATATAGGTTGATGCATGAACGGATTCCAAATCTTCTGGTTTTGCTATATCGAGTGCGTTGACAACAGCAACTCTTCTGGCTCTCTCATAATTTATATCCTTGTTTAAGACAATCTGCTGATCTGCATAGTCTAAATCAGTACTAGGGCCAGGAATCTGGACGGCATAAAGATTAGAGTCACACCATGTATTTATCTTGGCTTCTCCAGTCAGCACTCGGAGGAGACCACCGTTATTGGTGATATGGGCAGCAACACAAAAGCCCTCCCATTCATCCTGGACCTTTCGCAAAATTTCTGAGAAAGATTCAGATGAATTTTTTGTTGACGCGCCTGTAGTATGAATCCCAAAACCGCCTAGATAGCTTTTTAATACATTAGTTTCTGTATCTGGATCAAAGATACAGAGTAAGTGTACACCTTCGGAGGAGGCAACTTCAAAGCCTGGAAAGACCGTTATACCTGAAGGTTCTGCCATTTTTCTAATAGCGTTAATTCCGTCCACTTGGTTGTGGTCCGTGATAGCAATAACCTTTATCCCGAAATCGAGGCATTTGCTAACCAAAAGAGAGTTATATTCTTGTTCACTGAGCCCATGGTCTTCTCCTCTATTGGTTTTCAAATAACTAAACGGATTTACCTGGAGTGCACAGCGAAAATACTTAGCACCTGAAGGCAGGTTCAGAACCTTTTTTATGCTTTCTGGCCATCTGTTGATTTGATTTGCTTGCTCTCTTATTTCAATCCGCCTTTTTACCGCCATTTCTGCTCTTAATCTCCTTCAAATTTCGTATTTCTATAAATATACATATTTACATTTAAATATTTTTTTTTTTAGCGTCCCTAAACATAACAGCTCCACTTATTATATTACGGACGGCATCTAACGGCACAATCGAAAAATCAAGTATTTTTTTAATTTTTCATCTGTCGTGCCCAACATTTTCATACTATTTGCAAATAGTAAACTACCCTAACGTAACACCACACCGACTTCCGGTCCGGAACCCGCACTATTCTTATCCAAAACAGTACCAAAACATCAAAAACGCTTCCAGTATGGATTTCTTGCATCTACCCCGTAGCCCAACCCTCTTCATTGCCGAAAGTTTTATCAGGTTCTCGATTCCCCCTCCGTCAGTCCTGAGTTGCTTCTTTCTACGCCGTTCTAGCTCTTGATCGTGTACAAAGTCTCTGAAAATTTATTTGCTCGGCCGAACGAAAGCGTTAGCAAAAACACAAATCCGTTTTCTTACGGCTCCAGCAGCTCAAACCCCAACTGTGCATCAAAAATACGAGACGCACTCGAACCAACCAATTCAGTAAGGACCACCTCTATGATATGCCACACCTTCACACCTCTGCGAACACAGCCCGTTAAAGTACGCTCGTCTCTGCCACAAGCAATATGCATGTGCAATGTCGGGTTATGGTCCTTATCCGGGAATATAGTCCCGACACCGGCTATTTCATGAACGTTATCTAAACTGTGCACCATCGGTGTAATAGGCTTAGTTCTACCATGCTCTGGACCAACAACCAGTTTGCTACCTTCATCCACCGCCCCGAGTGCTATTAACGTGGCTGCTTCTATCGCGTGCGTGCGAGCAAAATCTTCAAGCTTTTCGTGAATAATATCGCCGTCTTCGAGCCGTATGACAAACGTCCGTCCTTGTTTCGCTTCTGAATATTTCATTTGTCCTAAGTCTCTGACTCCCACAAAGAACACACCGGGTCCTCACCCAGATAATCACCCGAAACAGCATACGCTCGTGACCGGCACCCACCACATATCCGCTTGTATTTGCAAGTTGCACAGTGTCCTTTCAATTTCCGCGCTCTCAACGCCTTGAACATCTCCGAGTTACGGACAATCTCCGAAAAAGGTGTCTCGCGTATATTTCCCGTCTTTACCGGCAGATATGCACAGGGCGTTACATCACCATTGGGGAAGATATGGAAGCGTGTGATGCCTGCCGTGCAGCCGGTAAACTTAGTTCCATCTTCTCGATCCACAAGTCCCTTATCCTTCAGATATGCCCAATATTGTGGATTGCAAATCGGCTTAAGCCACGTATTCACTTCTTTTTGCTTAAACACCGTATGGTCAAAGAACTCCATGTTCTCGGCCGTGGACAAACAAGCATCAGAAATCTGTTTACCTCGGCCCACAGCAATCAAATAAATGAGATAAATTCGCCATATGTTCAATTCATCGGCAAATTTTATGATTTTTGGTATTTCGCTGTAATTATCCCTTGTCACCGTGGTGAAGAACTGTACAGAAAGATCTGCCGCTTCACATGCTTTCATCCCACGGAGCGTAGCTTTAAACGCGCCATCCACGCCACGAAACGCATCATGTGCACTGCCAACCGCATCAATGCTCATTGCCGCACGTTCAAGGCCTGCTTTTTTCAAACGCTTCGCAACTTCATCCGTTATCAACGTGCCATTCGTTGCCATCACAACCTGCATATCAAAAGACGCAGCATATTCTATTAGGTCATATATGTCCTCTCTCAGCAGCGGCTCACCACCCGTGAATCCGAACTTGACCGCGCCGAATTTGGCTGCGTCCTCGATGAGCCCGAATCCCTCTTCCGTATTGAGTTCCTCGGGGTCCACTTCACTGATCGAACAGTGTTTGCACCGCAGGTTACACCGTTTCGTGACCGCCCAGATGATCTCGGCCGGCAAATAGCTGAAACAGCCGGTTCCCACCGCATCGTTTGCAAATATGTCATCTTTATGCTGGTTTATCCATGACTTTAGTTCTTCTACAGACATTTTACACTCTGCATTTTTTAGATGTTTTTCCCTATTAAATATGTACTCTTATGTTCATATCCAATGACGGACATAACATATAGCAAAGAACTCGGAACATGAACATATTGGTAGAAACAGAAAAACCAGGCTAACACAAGGACATTCGCGCATAAGGTACCTGGCGGATGCTATATGCCGAGCTAGCCGTATTGAAGTCACATATAAATTTATATATGTTTTCTGTTTTTGTTCTTGCGTATAAGAGTACAGGAACTACCGAAAAGAAGATGAAGATAAAAGGAACCCGGGAACTAGTAGCAATATCTGCACTCACAATTTTTTTTCTGCTTTTTGCCGTCTTTAACCTGGGTGCCGTTACGATGCCTTCGTCCTGCTGGCAGCCGACAAAAGCGGCTTCTAATGTAGAAGAACTCCCGGTTGTATTTGATTTGGGATCGGACCAACAAGTAAAATCGGTCTATGTATTCTTGCGTGATGCGAAGCG
>DAOUUS010000087.1 GCA_030668065.1 Candidatus Methanophagales archaeon | reverse complement strand
TGGAGGGGTTATCAAGAAGATGGGGACAACATCTACTTTAACCACTCGTTCACGCTTGTAGCAAACGAAACATACAACTACACCATCCGTACCGGCTCGTATCCGCAGATTCATCATGCACCAGCACTACGGACTGATAACGGCTGGCTAAACTGCACAGAGTTCACGGATGCCAACGGCAAGAAGCATACGGACTGGATACCTGCTATCCGGTTATTTTGATAACGCTTTTATTGCGAATAAAAAAGGTAGCGGCGAGCCATCTAACCACTCTTTTCGCATATTGATGCCCCTTGTAAGCCATAAGCGTGCGGCATCACTTATTAGATTCGCGCAGTCCCATTTGTTCGATGAAAAAGACACTTAGTTTATGTCGCCGTATATCACCCGCGATACTTTTCACATTTAAATTCGCAGATGTTTATATCAAACAGTTTATATCAAGATATGCAGACGGGTGAGAAACTTTTAAATGAGATCAAAGATAAGAAAGTGCGAAGTGTGTGGTGAATATACATTAAAAGAAGTATGTAATAAGTGCGGGTGTGTGACGAGGAATCCACTGCCGCCAAGGTTCTCACCTAAAGACCCTTATGGTAAATATAGAAGGATGATGAAATATGGAAGAGATAGAAGTGCATGAATTGAAGAAGTTGAAATTGAAGAAACCGGTAGTGATAGAAGGGCTCCCAGGAGTAGGAAACGTAGGTAAATTAGTAGCTGAGCATATGATACAGGAGCTAAAAGCCGAGAAGATAATAGAGCTATACTCATGGCATTTTCCACCTCAGGTATTAGTGAATGACGACGGAACTGTCCACTTATGTAAAAACGAGATATATGCCTATAAATCAAAGAAGCAGGATTTGTTGATCATCACTGGAGACCAGCAGAGCGTAACAAATGAGGGCCATTACTTCATTACTGAGAAGTTTCTTGACATTGCACAGCAGTATGACGTATCTCGCATTTATACCCTTGGTGGATATGGTATAGGTCAGCTAGTGGAGAAACAGGTAGTGCTCGGCGCCGCGAATGATTTAGAGCTTGTGGGCGAGATGAAAGAATATGGTGTGGAGTTCCGTGAAGAAGAGCCCGGGGGGAGCATCGTAGGCGTTTCCGGACTTCTGTTAGGTCTTGGTAAACTTAGAGGCTTTCCCGCGGTTTGCTTGCTTGGCCTTACTTCTGGTTATTTGGTGGACCCCAAAAGTGCACAGGCGGTACTCAAAATCCTATGTCAAGCATTAAATCTTGAAATAGACATGCAGGATTTGGAAGAACATGCAGAAGAGATGGAACGGGTGGTCGAACGGCTGAAAGAGATGGAGCAAGCGCAGATACCGAGGACCCGAGATGAAGAGCTGGGGTACATCCGGTAACCCTCAAGGGTTAGTTAGTATCAAAAAATCACAAACACGAATTCAGTAGGTAAATAAAAAGATAAAAAAAGGGATGTGGGTGTAGATCACCCAGTGTTTCAGACGGATTCTGACGTTAGAATCTTCAGTGACGTGGGCCTTTTGGCAACGTCCCCCTCTTTTATCCCTACTACATATTCTAAGTCCTTCTCTTTTGCGAGATCTACTATTCGCTGGGTTATCAGACCGTCAAATACCACACCCTTTACACTCGCGTCCGCCTCTTTCAATTCAGTTGCAAGGTCTCTTACTGTTGTCTCTTTTACTACATTCCTCTCTTTGTCTAACATTCGTGCCTTAAGCGTACCTTCAAGCTCTTCCAAATGCGTTTTGAATGGGGCTAAAGGATCTTCCTTCTTCTCTGTTACCTTAGCTTTTTTCCTTTGTATCACCTTTGTCTGCTCCTGCGGCTTCTTCCCCTTGCTGTTCTCTACCTGTTCTGACGGCGCTTTATTGTGCAACGCTTTTGAAATCTCCTTGTACGACATATCCTCTACGCTTCGCCCCTCGGGTGACGTGGCGACATAATCCACCTCCGCGACTTGTAAAAGCTCCTTTAAAATGAGGTCTCCACCTCTATCACCGTCAAAGAACGCAGTAACGGTCTTCCTCTTGCTTAGTTTAGGTATTGTGGCGGGGATATTCGTGCCTTCCACGGCTATTGTATTTTTAATGCCATATTTTAGCAGATTTAACACATCTGCCCTACCCTCCACGATTATAATCGCATCCGAATTATCTATGTTTGGTCCCGCGGGCAAGTTTTTATATTGCGTTATCTCTTCCATCCGCACCGATTGTTTCACCTCGCTCACCATCATATCGCTGTCTATTGCCGTCTCAATAACGTTACGCATTATCTCTTTTGCTCGGTCGGTTATCCGTTTTCTCTTTGTTGCCCTTATGTCCTCCATCTTTGTTACTTCGACATGCGCAACACACGGACCCACTCGATCTATGGTCTCCAGAGAAGCGGCAAGTATTGCCGTCTCCACCTTATCCAAGCCCGATGGAATGAGTATTTCACCCGCGGATTTACCGCCTTTTGACTCGACATTTACCTCTATTCTACCGATTCTACTGCTCTTCTGCAGATCTCTCAGGTCTAAATCCTCGCCTAATAATCCCTCTGTCTGGCCAAATATTGCACCCACCACATCAGATTTCTCTACAAAACCCTCGGCTGTGATGTTAGCATGAACCACGTATTTTGTTGTATCTATATCGTGCATTTTTTTTTATTCCCATCAAAGGTTGCATCACCTTTGTCTTTTTGCTTTACCTTCGCCATATCCATTTATTCTGACAACCTGAACTGACAGTACCACAGTTATATTCTGTAATAGTATTAAGATAAAAAGCTAATGAACATAGAGTATGGAGACCGCAGAGATGGAAATAAAAAATTTGAACCCCAAAAAATTCGTGAGTGCGAAAGAAGAGGAAATTTCGGCTATTGTTGGTACTGATTTCGCGATTAACGCTTTATCTGGTGGTGTGGACTCTTCGACAGTTACTATGCTAGGTCATAACGCTCTGGGTGAGAGACTGAAGACATATTTTATTGACACTGGTTTGATGCGGGAAGGGGAAGCGGAACAGGTAGTTTCGCTATTTGCGGATTTAGGCATAAAAGTAGAAGTTGTAGATGCACAAAGGCAATTCTTTGCTGCCTTGAGCGGTGTAACGGACCCCGAAGAGAAGCGGGAAGCGATTACACAAATTTTTTATCGTGATGTGTTTGGTGAACTTGTACGAGATAGTGGTGCGAAATTTCTTCTGCAGGGTACTATACTGACTGATGTGGATGAGACGGTTGCGGGGATCAAAAGGCAGCATAATATTCTCACGCAGTTGGGCATTGACCCGGAACGTGAATTTGGCTACAAAATCATAGAGCCACTGGTGCAGCTCCGGAAGGATGGAGTGCGGGAAGTGGCGAAGGCGTTGGGTTTACCGGCTTCACAGTATAATCGGCCTCCCTTTCCAGGTCCCGCTCTTGCAGCAAGAGTGATTGGTGAAGTGACACCCGAAAGAGTAGCAATAGTGCGGAAGGCGACAGTAATAGCAGAGGCCGAGTTGACAGATAGTGGCGCTTTTCAGTGCATGGCGATCTTACATGAGGATAGAGTAACGGGAATGCGAGATGGTAAGAGAGATTATGGGCTGCAAATAGAGCTAAGAAGTTGGGAAAGCAAGGATGCGCGAATAGCAACGCCCACGAGGTTGTCTTATGATGTTTTAGAACGGTTAAGTGAACGTATAACAACAGAGGTACCGGGTGTAGTGAGTGTGACCTATAACATAACAAAGAAACCGCCGTCAACGATGGAAGTTGTGTAAACCGCGGTAATAGCTAAAATCGCTAAAATCGCACAAGATCCAGATGAAGTTGTAGAATTAAATGCAGAATGCAAATTGAGTGTGAATGAGCTTTTTTGCACCTTTTTAGTTTGCATTGGTCGCTTAAGACAATACCGATTCTTGTGCTGACAGATTTCGCCTTACCTCCGCGTACTTACATATCTCTTCGAGCAGCGGATGCCCATCCCAACTGCTATCATATTGGAATACGAATTCCGCTTTCTCACTATTCATCACCAGCAATTTCAATACATTCTGTAATGCCACGGTCTTAGCCACGTCATCTATCTCCACAGGTATCTCCGACTGTCCCACGGGATAACTTTCTTTTAGTTCAACCGGGTAGGGCCCAAACGGCGGTTTCACAAGGTATATATGGTCATACTCTTCTTCTTCTTCGCGTTCTTCTTTTGTCGTTATCAAAACACGCCCCGATAATTGGAACCTGTCCAGCAGGTTCGCGTATCGCAATACTTCGGGCCTATGAGCGGAATATTCACTGAGATAAAAGAACGGGCGTTTCGTAGCGGTATCGTATCGCTCTATAACAGCCGAATGATTAGTCATTCGTTTCAATGCGTCCACCAAAGAGGGATATGCCCGGCATCGTCGCTCGCATAGTTCCCACAAGCTGCCCTCTGCTATACTCTGCTTTACCATTCGCATCTCCTCAAATGTAACCCACAGGTTATGCGCAGCCAGCAAGTCGGTATTCTCCTTTAGCTCAGCTACGCTGTAAGTAGAGCACACGGGACAGGAACAAGGCAAAACACGTAATTTCTCTAGTTTCTTCGTGCCGTCACTCGTTAAATATCGCTTATCTTTCGCGAATATCGCGTATGCCGCGGAATCGAATAGGTCGCAACCCAACGCAACCGCTAATGAGAACAGCATTGGATGACCGGCACCGAAGAGGTGGACCGGTGCGTTCAGAGGCAAATTCTGCTTTGATGCCATGATTATATCCACCAGCCGTGCGAATCCGTGTGATTCCAGTAGTGGCACCACGCCGCCTATTGCATACAGGTCAAACTCGAGTTCCGCTGCCTGTCGCGCGCTATCCGCACGCAGGTCCGTGAATGTGGAGCCCTGTACAACACCCGCAAGCAGGTTAGCCTGCCCGTTAGGCGGCATCAGGCTTCTTGCTTCTCGTAACCTGCTCAGAGTTACATCCAGATCGTCTTTAGCCCTTTTGTGCTTCACGTATGGCGGTGTTGGTATATCCAGTGGTACACACACGTCAGAGCCTATACGCTGCTGGAATTCTAATATTTCGCGGTTACTTACTTCCACGTCTCGATACTCGTACAGTTGATAAGACCCGGAATCGGTCATTATCGGCATTTCCGTACCCAAAAGCGAATGAACACCTTTGGTTAGTGCTTCTTCGCGCAGGTCAGGTTTCCTGTAAATTATATACGCATTTGTGATTATCATCTCGGCACCGTACTTCTTCATTTCCGCAGCCTCAATAGTCACGAGATTCGGGTTTATCACTGGCAGTATAGTCGGCGTCTCTATGTAGCCATGCGCCGTGCGAAGCTTACCTATTCGTCCCATTAAATCCTTGTGCTGTATTTCGAATTCGGTCATGTTCCGTTTATAAATAATATGTTTCCAGTATTTTAAGAGGCTATCCTACAATCACCCAACAACGACAGATAGCAAACATCCCACCCGCATATCTTTTTGCCGTTAGGGCCTATGATTTTTTGTGGGACCGTCTCTAAATTAAATAAACAAAATGTAATCATTATAAAAGATGAAAGATCAGGAACTGATAGATAAAGTTGTCAATGGCGAACTGAAGTTTCATGTGCTGGATAAGCACGTGGACGCGCAAAAAGCGGCAGAGCTGCGGAGACGCGCTCTGGAAGTTCTGACTGGTACGAAGTTACACGACATAAGCAGTTTCTCTTTAGATGCCGAAAGGGCGGTGAAGACGAACATAGAGAACCTTGTTGGCGTGGCACAGGTACCAATGGGCGTTGCAGGCCCTGTTCAGGTAACAGGCGACTTCGCGGATGGTTTGTATCACCTACCGCTGGCAACAACCGAAGGTGCGCTTGTTGCTTCGGTAAATCGCGGCTGTACGGTGATAAACAAATCAGGAGGTGCAGTTTCATTCGTTTTACACGATGGTATGGCACGGGCACCGATTTTAAAGGCGCGAAATATCCGTCATGCCAAAGAAGCTCTGGCGTTTATAAATCGCAGCAAAGCTAAACTGATAGAGATAACGGAATCAACATCGCGGTTTTTAACGTTAGATGCGGTACAAACATGGGTTGTAGGTCGGAATCTGTTCTTGCGATTCGTGTATAAAACCGGCGATGCTATGGGTATGAACATGGCCACTATCGCTACTGACGCGGCAGTCATGTTTTTAGAAGCCGAATTGGGGCTGAAACATATAGCACTCAGCGGTAATATGTGCGTGGACAAGAAAGCGTCTGCATTGAACCTTATTATGGGCAGAGGCAAAACAGTAAGTACGGAGGTCGTTTTGACTCGTGAAGTGATAAAAGAGGTTTTGAAGACTTCCCCGGAGGTGATGGCCGACATTGTGTACCGTAAATGTTTGTTAGGCAGTGCCTTAGCTGCTTCGTATGGATTCAATGCCCAGTTTGCTAATGTCATTGCCGCGGTGTTCATAGCCACGGGACAGGATGCCGCTCATGTGGTTGAGGGTTCGCAGGGGTTCACGACTGCAGAACTTACTGAAGAGGGCGACCTGCTCTTC
This sequence comes from Candidatus Methanophagales archaeon, assembly GCA_030668065.1. Lineage (GTDB taxonomy): Archaea > Halobacteriota > Syntropharchaeia > Alkanophagales > Methanospirareceae > QENJ01. The sequence goes on along the minus strand of DAOUUS010000087.1, from coordinate 26 downwards.
TCTGTCACGATACCTTCGTTACAGGT
>DAOUUS010000271.1 GCA_030668065.1 Candidatus Methanophagales archaeon | reverse complement strand
ATGATACGTGCAACTTTTTCTTCTACCCGGGATTCAATATCCTCAGCCGTGGGAATTGCAATTATCACAACTCGAAAATCTTTATCTTTCAGTGCCCCTATACTCTGTATCGCTCGGTGTAATGTGCCTTCTTCATCCAGAGGAGTTGGATGATCGTAAATGTCGTCACCGTCTTTCCAGCCCGTTTTACTTTCTCGTGCCCAATAGGATGGGATTACCATCGTAAGTTTCATGGTCTACAATCACATACTAATATTCTAATCCCTTTTTATTTTATAAGATAAGATGGAGTATAGAAGTAAAAGAGAAAGAGGTGATAAGAGATGGAATATGTATACGCAGCGTTGCTCCTGCATAATTCGGGCAAGGAAATTACAGAGGACAGTGTAAGTGCGATAATGGAAGCTGCCGGGGTTGACGCAGATAAGGGTAAGATAAAGGGACTGATTTCCGCGCTCAGTGATGTAAACATAGATGAGGCGATGACTCAAGCCCAGCCCGCTTACGCTCCTGCTCCTGTGGCACCACAAGCGCCAGCAGCAGCACCAGAGGCAGAAAAAGCAGGTAAAGAAGAGACGAAGAAAGAGACGAAGGAAGAGACGAAGGAAGAAGCGGAGAAAGCAGAAGGAGAAGGTATGGAAGGGTTAGCTTCGCTATTCGGCTAAAGTGGATAGTTCTTTGTGAAGAAAGTGTTAAGGAAGGGCATTTTTACCTTTCCTAGCACACTGTAGAGTTCTGCCCCACAACGATGCAAGTTTTGGGGGAGGTATATCGTTCTTTAGCTATTTTATGTTGCTCCGGTAGTGTAGCTCGGCCAATCATTTCGGCCTTTCGAGCCGAGGACTCGGGTTCGAATCCCGACCGGAGCATTTAATATTATTTGTTATCCAATTCGTAATGTAGCACGGAGAGGCATTGCGATGCGAGATATGAAGTAGTGCCAAGCGATAAGGTTTCGTGTTCAAATCGTTCCACGTAGTTCGTTGCTTCTTCCGGCAGTCCTGTGTGGTCGCCGATGACGAATACAGGATCAGGTTTTAGCGTTACATCGGCTATGTCCGTGCCTTTTTCATCTAAGATATAAAAGAACTTGCCGTCTGACGCCAACTCCGCGATTAGCTCTTGAAAACAGAGTTTCCGGAGCATTATCCCGGGGTTCTGCCGCTTTAATGCCAGTGTTTTCTTTATCCATGCCGCGATGTTTCGTTCATCCGGCGATACGCCTTTCAACATGTTGCCGTAAAAAGAGATTACCACCGGCGGGTTGGGGCTACCGCAGGCGACTACATGGATGCACGTATCGCGTCTCAAATCATGGCTTAGCCATAGTGCGTTGCAGATGCACCTTGCAACGAGGTCCATTCTACCGCCCGTACCCGGAAGGTCGTTCAAGGAGAAGTCGGGGCTTGTAGCGGCTTTTCTTGCGTATAAGATGAATTGTTTCATTTTTAGGGTTATCTATTCCGTTTTTTTTCTTAAAAAACAAAGGTAAAAAATGGTTGAGCATAAGGAGAATAATGTATGAAAAAGGAAAAATATTGATATTCAAAAAAATGAGATGGATATACATGGAAATAGCATGACAAAATCATTTAGTGAAAAGCTGATTGAGATACTCAAGACGGACTCGCGTTTTGTGGATGATGAGGGGAGAGCTGATCAAGGCGGCAGTGATTGACCGGGCCTGGAAGATAGACCGGGATTTGGTTAAGCTGTTGCTTTCTGAACCGGAAATAGAGAAAAAGTTCTTTGATGAGATTGAAGGGCATTGGATATTCAATATCAATACTTTCATTGAATACATTTCAGATAAAAACTCATTCCTTAATTGGTATGTAAATCCGGAGATGCCGGAAGAAGCGGTTGTGGACTTTATTGAAATAGGCAAATCAGAAAACGGTCTGGAAAAACAGAAAAACTGTTGGCTGAGCTTCTGAACAAAAATCAGTTATATGTCAATCTTTCAGAAATTGATGATGAAGATTTTAAGGTAAGCAAGGAAGACAGGGAATTGAATCGATTGTTTTATGGGGAATCATACAATGGCTGAAAATCTACCAATGAAAAATAGCTCTCAAATATTGATTTACCAGACTGAGCGCGGTCAGACGAAAATAGAAGTCCTGCTGGAAAATGAAACCGTCTGGAGGACGCAGAAATTAATGGCAGAGTTGTTTCAGACAACAAAACAAAACATAAACCTTCATATCCAAAACATTTATAATGAAGGTGAATTACCGCCAGAGGCAACTGTCAAGGAATACTTGACAGTTCAAAAAATCACTGATATTTACGCCACAAGCATTGATTATGACCCGACAGTTGAAATATGTATCAACTTTTTTAAAACAGTACAATATTGAACGCATACGCATGAATGATGGAAAAGAAAGCGATTTTGACAAGGTAGTGAAACAGATTGAAACGAAGGCAAACCGCATCTCAAAAAATAAAGGTAAGAATAGGAAAAATGACTGATAAATTCCTCTATGAAGAACTGGACGCTGT
>DAOUUS010000131.1 GCA_030668065.1 Candidatus Methanophagales archaeon | reverse complement strand
CCCCTGTGATTACGAATAACACAGTAACTAATTTGCCTAGTTGCGTTGTCGGCGTTAGATCGCCATAACCGACAGTTGCTAATGTGATAACAGTGAAATATAACGAATCTACCCAACTCCATTTTTCTAATATATGGAATACGACAGTACCAGCAGAAACTACAGAAATTGCAAGAGCAAGTAATATATAAAAATCATGATCTTTTGTACTACTTGGCAAATTCGGTTTTCGAGCCTTCATTGCTCATATCCTCCTGCTACCTGGACTATTGAGTTCATCTCCGCGTTCCGCACACCATTCTTATAGGTGCTCTTCAATAACGATACATTTAGTTCTAATATATAGAAAGAAAGTGTACATAGATTTTACTTTTGGTGGGTTCTATATACTTAACCGAACACACAGGGCGGGACTACCCCTTTAGTAACGGGTATATGTTTAGTAAACCACCAGATTGCACAGATTTTCACGAGAAGACAATACTATGGATCAGACTTAAGTACTTTATTTGTACTCTTTTGACTCTTTTATCCGATGTTAACCAAAAACTCTTGTGTTAATCTCGTGAAATCTCGTGGTTATTTAATCCTGCTATACTAATACAGTAACGGTACTCACTTCCGTTCCTGGTTTATCACCCGCAGCACTACAAATACAATCAGACAAATAGAAATCAGCAGAACAGAAATCGGTCGTGCACCGGCTATACCCGGTAAGCCACTCAAGCCATACGAAGTGAATCTATCGCCGATTAAAATAGACGCAGAACGTGGATATGCCGCAATTATCATTACCGCCGCAAACTCGCTTATTCCTCGTGCCCAACACAGGATCGCGCCACTGAATATAGAAGAAGCCGCAAGCGGGAACGTTATTCGCGCGAACGTTCGCCATTGCGAAGCACCTAAAGAACGTGCAACATTTTCTAATCGCGGATCTACTGCTTTAAAACCTTCGCGTGCGGCATCTACTAAAAACGGTAGGCTCACGAATAGCATTGCTACCACGATGCCCGGAAAGGCATCGGTAAAAGCAATTCCCAGTGTTTTAAACGGTGCTCCAATCACGCCGGAACGCATGAATACCCCGTATAACGCAATCCCGGCAACTATGTGCGGAACGACAAGTGGAACGTCCACAATACTTTCTACAACGCTCTTACCAAAGAACTCTTTTCGCGCGAGGAAATAGCCTAACGGTACGCCGAAAAAGAACGCGATCAGTGTGGAACAAATAGCCGCAGATATGCTTACCCATATTGCCGTTAGTACTACGGGGTCAGTTGCGGCATCTATCAAGCCAGAGAAATCTTTCGCTTGTGTGTAAAACATGTTTCCAAGCGTAATACCGATAAAAGCGATGAGAAAGAGCCCTAAAAGAAGTGACAGTACGAATATCTTTTCGCGCTTTAGTTTTTCTAGTCCTATGCTTTTCGTATCTGAGTTCTTCGCCATCCCAAAAACCAGTAGAGTTCTTATATTCATCTTCGATATGCAAAGATATGCCGTTGGATATGAAAGCTTTTCGGTTTTTTTATTGCATATGAAATAAGTAGACTAAGGTGCATAGCATTTCATCTGCTGTTAGGTAGCCCTCCCCCCTTTACAACCTTTACGAACTTCCCTAAATAACTTCAAAACCTCAGTCACCTTTAGAACTAAACACCCGTCAAGAAGTATTTTGTGGATTGGTCTCTGTTCGGAATGGAGATACTAACGATTCCAAAAGGTTATTTCGGATTAATAGGGAAAGAGGGTGATCTGATGTCATCCCAAGTCTTTTGTGCACCTGGAGCAGCCCAGTCCCTCAATCTAGATGCTATATGTCCCATCGTCTTATGGTGCTGTTTGAATTTCTCTGTAGCCTTATACTTACCTCCTTTTGTCAATTCGAGATATTCTGGAAGGTGGTTTTTTATCAGATCTTCCATCACATTATTTACCTTATCCATTAGACTATGTTTTTCCGTGACACCTACTTTGTCAGATAATCTTTCCAGCCCCACCTCTACCAATTGAATCGAGGTCTTTCCGTCACTATTTGGCTCGAATAGTTGCATAACTATATCAACTAACCCACGGCAGATCTCTTCAGGTTTCATTTCGGGTACTATAGAGACCGGTATTTCAGGAAGTTTGCGTAAATCTGCTCCTTTCGCTTGGTCTAATGCATCTTTTAGATCTTGATTATTGAGATATTCCTCTTTTTCTACTCTAAGAATATCCTTTACGATAATCTGGCAATAAGGTCCATCATCGACAAAAGATAGCCGACTGCTTAAGACATCAGGAGTGCTATCATGAATATTAGATACATATTGATTTAGATACCGTGGATCTATTGCCTTATACCTATCAAGGTTTGGTTTTTTTGATCCGGGCGTTGTTGTCAACTCTAAAATTATCCAACCAGATTCTCCACTCGCAACAATATCTGGTTTCCGTTCTTCGCCTTGCTTAGTTAGAAAAGGCCGTTCCACCACATAGCTAAGCCCAATAGCATTGAACGGACCGACAAAATCGGGGCGGTTATATCTGTGGAATAACTGGATTGTATTGCGCCACAGTGCTATCCGGTCATCCAATTCAGGCAAATACACTCACCCCATCATAAAAGATAGATGTTTTACCGGCATTATCTTCGCCTTGAATAGCAGCAATCCGAGGAGCAGCATTAACGCAACCCACACCAGGAATCGTAAGGTGGGCAAAGTTCGTACCAACATCTAACAAAACACGGTCCCAAGTGTGAAGATCTACTCCCCGAAATCTTCGGAAGTCTGGTTGTGCTTCAGTTTCCACAAGCCACAGTTTCATTTCACCAATTCCCCTGGCAACAGTATCAGAAAATGCCTCCAGATCAATCTCCTGGCTGAAATCAATCTCAAAAGCACCCATGCTTTTGTCACGAAGCTTTGTTGCATCTTTTAGAGCATCCGAATACCGATTTGCCATCTCAGCAATGTAAATCAAGACCTCGTCAACATCTGTTGCCCGATTTATGGTGGCCTTACCGTTGCTATACCATTCCGCGGAGAGCGATACGGAACCATTCGTCCTCTTCTGCCATCTTACGCTATAGATAGCGAATTTCTCCTCTGCTTGCTTAAGAATCTCATCCAAACCTTGTATATACTGATTTGCCCCATACCATGCTTTCAGACTGAAATTGCCCGCCTCTTCTTCAGGAGAAAGACCGTCAGAGAATTTCAATCCTAACCCTCTTTGACTCCAAGATTCCAAACCTTCCCAATGCAATAGCTGATTTCTTGATAACCAACAATTATCAAGCCCTTTTGTACTTCTGATCCAGTTTTCGATAAACAAATCTGATTCCGTTGCGCCCATTATACTATAGATTATCCACACTCGATCTCTCGTTGAATCCAGAAATAAAGTATTTGGAAAGACATCTCCTTTATTTACAGACCAACCTACAGAATCAAGTTTTTGCCACTCTCCACAAGGACAAACTAACGCATTCGTAGTTGAATGATTGCTTTCTATCAGATATGCTTTTAGTTGTGTTGAGTACGTCTTACCGAATATTTCTAATGATTCTTCGTTATTATCAAACCCTGCTTGCAATCGTTCCTTAAAATCACGAAAATTTTGGATGTTACGCATTATTGTTACTCCTAATAGGATATTATGAATTAATCTTAGTATCTCGCCCCCATATATACCTTTACGTATTTCTATTATATACCTTCATATATGCTTTTATCATGAAGATGTCGCTATACCGTATTTAAGAGACGGTCACACGATTCAAAATCAAAAAAAAACGAAACACATATAGGAGTTTATAATCAAAAAATAAGCACCATAATCTGCAAAATGTCTAATTATGTGACAAGTCCTTGAGTACAGGGCCTGCACTTAGGCACGAGCGCTTATGATTCAGACTACGCTTTTATCACAGGTTTATAAAAGCTTTTCGTCCTTTAAAAATACGAAGATCGGTGCTAAAGCGCTAACGTGTTGGCAAAAAATAACCCGAGGAGTTCATACGAACTTGCCAGTTGCAAGCGTCTATATTGGCTTACTATATGGCTCTAATGCAAAAGGCAATACACCACTACCTTCTGCAGGAACAAGAGGCGGCTGCTCCAGATCACCCAAAATCTTCTGACCCTCCTCTCCGATCACAAACTGCACAAACGCAACCGCAAGTTCCGGTTCTGGCGCGTTCTTGGGTATTGTCATCCCATAGTAAATCGGGCTGCCTATCCGCTCTGTATCAACAGCCGAAAAACGTTGAAATCCCAACCGAACAATTACGTTCTTGTAGTCGTCCTCATATTCCATAGAACTCAAATCTAACTGGTCCGGCAATTCCAAGAACCGCAAACCGTGTTGCTGTGCCACGCTCTTGTATTGAAATGTATAATCAAGCCCACCGTACTCCAGCAGTGCTAATAACTGCACGCTTCCACCTCGTACAACCACTTTTCCCGCGTGTGGCTCAAATATCTCAGGCACAAACACGATGTATGTATCGCTTTCTGGGGTTATCGAAATAGTAGGCTCGAAATTACACGCGATTAAATCATCAAAAATCGTTTGGTTATCGTAGTACGATTCCGCGAGTTGGGTCACCATAAGGGTTCGGTATCCGCACGAATCCAGCATAGGGTTTGAGAACCCGAACGTTACATCCGGTCGTGCCAGAAGTTCATACCAGTTCGATTCCGTTATCTCATCTGCGTATTTGCTCTTGTTATTATAAGCAATGACCATCTGATTCGTTGCGAATTTAACGTGCCAGTCCGCGTAATAATCACCACTTTTAGTAGTATACATCATGTCTGGAATCAAAGAGTAATCGGCCACCGCAAGCACATCCACCGCCTTGTGTATGTCTGTTACCTGCCGGATCACCTGGATACTTCCATGCCCCTCCATCTGCACGTCAACACCGGGATGCTGGCTTTCGAATTGTTTTTCTAGTTCTTCAAAAGGCACAATCAGGCTTCCTGCATAGATTACTTTCAGTTTCGTTTCTTCCTGTTCCTGTTCCTGTTCCTGTTGCTGGTAAATCGCAGTGCTTATAACTACTGCAACAATTAACAATACCAGAACTGTAATG
>DAOUUS010000138.1 GCA_030668065.1 Candidatus Methanophagales archaeon | reverse complement strand
CTCTTCCCGCTTCACACGTGGTTACCGGATGCGCATTCATTTGCACCTTCGGAGATAAGTGCAATGCTTTCCGGTATCATTATAGAGGTATCCACATACGCATTCATAAGGATCTGTTTCTCGGTTTACAGTGTAGACTTCATTACAACGTACGTGCCAATATTCGATTTCCTTTGTTGGATCTCGGCATTAGGTATAATCATAGGTTCTATCCTTGCGATCGCGCAGTATAATCTAAAACGGATGCTTGCGTATTCAAGTGTATCGCAGATGGGCTACATCATGCTTGCGGTTGGACTATCTACATCCACGCACCACGAACTTTGGGGTGGGCTTACTCCGGCATTGATGCACATACTCAACCACGCATTGATGAAGGGTTGTCTATTCTTAGTTGCCGGTGCGTTTATTTACAAAGCGGAGTTATGGAATATCTCGGACTTACAGGGTTTGGCAAAGAAAATGCCCTATACCTGTTTTGGATTTACATTAGCGGCGATTTCTATGATTGGCGTGCCGCCGACCGTGGGCTTCGTATCTAAGGTGTACATAATACTTGCCAGTTTGGATGCCGCAAAAACAGGAGGCCACCCAGGATATATCATATTTGTTGCGGTTTTGCTATTCAGTACGCTATTAAACCTCGTGTATTTCTGGCGCGTGGTAGAAGCAATGTATATGAAAGAAGAGAGTGAAGGTGGAGGAAGCCATACCACCCCAACTAAAGATGAAATACCGTTTAGTATGCTTATCCCTATATTGACGCTCGCTGCGCTTTGCATAATCATGGGTATTATCTGGCTAATGGAGATACCAATAATCGGTGGCTATCCGGTATTAGATCAGGTAAATGAGTTGTTTGGATTGGGAGTGTATGCAACACCATGATTGGAGAAACGGTGGAATCAATAAAACCGGTGTTAGCAATTTTATGCCCGGCAATTTGTTCTATTCTTATCATTTCATTCGGCAAGTGGCCAAACATAAGAGAAGGTTGGACGATGTTCGCGGGCATACTGCAGTTTCTGATTATCTTCTCCATGGTGCCGACTATAATAGATGGCAATATCATCACATGTACGTTCTTCACTGCGTTTCCGGGCGTTGAATTCGGGTTCCGCGTGGATGCTTTTGGGCTCATCTTTGCCATTACTTCTTCCTTCTTGTGGATTCTTGTCTCTTCTTATTCCATAGGCTATATGAGGGCGCTGCACGAGCATGCCCAAACACGTTATTATTTCTGTTTCGCGTGGGCTATCTTCGGTGCCGTGGGCGTAGCGCTATCCGGTAATCTGCTCACGATGTTCGTATTCTATGAGATATTGACTATCTCCACGTATCCTTTGGTGGCGCATGATCAGACTCCGGAAGCGTTATTCGCAGGACGTAAATATCTGGCGTATTTGCTTACCTCGGGCGTATTCTTCTTAGCTGCCTTAATCTTAACCTATCACTACACAGGAACTACGGATTTTGTGAGCGGGGGGATACCAAACCTCGCGGCTGAAGTATCACGAGCGGCGTTGATTGTTCTATTCATGCTGTTCCTATTAGGATTCATGAAAGCGGCGTGGATGCCGTTCCATTCGTGGCTACCAACGGCAATGGCGGCACCGACACCCGTGAGTGCATTGTTACATGCTGTAGCAGTAGTAAAGGCGGGTGTGTTTGGAATCGTCCGGGTGGTGTGCTACATATACGGAATAGATTTGATGAGTGAGCTTGGTTTGGGTGTGCTACTCGCTGTTATAGCGGCGTTCACGATGATTGTCGCTTCTCTGTTCGCGATTGCACAGGACAACCTGAAAAAACGGCTTGCATATTCCACGATTAGCCAGTTGTCTTATATCCTATTTGGCGCGGCGTTGTTGAATCCAATGGGTGTAGAAGGTGCAATGCTCCATATCCCTTTCCATGCGTTCATGAAGATAACGCTGTTCATGTGCGCGGGTGCGATAATGGTAGTTACAGGCAAGAGGAACATAAGCGAGATGGCGGGTATAGGAAGAACGATGCCGGTAACTATGACTGCATTCACCATAGGCGCACTTGGTATGAGCGGTATTCCACCGGTGTGCGGCTTCATAAGTAAATGGTATCTCGGTTTAGGTGCGCTGGAAGCGCATTCTTTGGGTATGTTGGCGGTTCTTATGATCAGTTCTCTGTTGGACATCGTTTATTTCTTCCCGATCATCTATACAGCGTTCTTCGATAAACCCGATGACGGGACGGCTGCGGGAAACGAGAACAAAAAAGTCGTGATACACGAAGCATCTCTATTCATGCTCGTGCCATTGACGTTAACGGCAATTTTTTCCATTATATTCTGCTTGTTCCCAAACACATTTTATATTATCGAGCTTGCACAAATCGCAGTTGCAAGTTTAGGAGGTGCATGAACTAGAGATGAAGATAACGATGAGGTTTTTGTTTTTGTTGCTTTATATATGTATTTTCGCAAGTGTTCTGGCAGGGATACTGGCTCAGTTGTATTTGCATATGCACCTATTCTTCTGGTGGGAGGAAATCCCGATCTTTAGTGCTGTGTACGGTTTTGTTGGTTGCGTTGTCATCATCATACTGTCAAAAGCACTGGGACATCGCTGGCTTCAGAAGGAGGAGGATTATTATGATAAACGCTAAAAGAAATACGCTTTTACCGGGGGTGGTAAGTAATGATTGAGTGGATCCACCCTGGTTTTATATACATATTCGGCGCTTTTTTAGTACCTTTTTTAAAGGGTAGAAAGAGACTGAAACAGGTATATATCCTCTTACTGCCGGCATTAGCATTTGTTACTCTTATATTAATGTCTAAGGGCGTGCTCCTCTCAGAAGGCAAAACATGGATAGTTACTTTCATGGGATATGAGCTTATCCTCGGTAGGATAGACCTGCTGAGCATGGTTTTCGCATACGTATTCGTAATAGCATCTTTTTGCATGTTCCTGTATTCGATACATATAAAAGAGGATTGGCAGCACGTGGCTGCGTTAGTTTACATCGGAAGCACGCTTGGGGTGGTATTCGCAGGTGACCTCTTTACTTTGTTCTTCTTCTGGGAGATGATGGCATGGGCATCGCTGTTCATCGTTTGGTATGGCAAGACGAAATCGGCATCCAGTGCGGGATTGCGATATATCATGGTGCATTCTTTTGGCGGTGTATGTCTATTAGCCGGGGTTCTGATACACCTGCAAAATGGCGGTTCTCTTGCCTTCGACTCTTTTGCCTGGGGCATAGGCAGCGAATATCTGGGTATATATCTAATTTTACTCGCGTTTATCATAAATGCTGCGGTTCCACCTTTGGGTGCGTGGCTGGCTGATGCGTATCCGGAAGCAAGCGTTACCGGCGCGGTATTCTTAACTGCATTCACTACGAAGAGTGCGATCTACGTGCTGATACGTGGTTTCCCGGGTGTTGACATGCTGATATGGTTAGGCGCGATTATGGCGCTATATGGTGTTGTCTTCGCGGTGCTTGAGAATGATATAAGAAGACTTCTCGCATACCATATCATTTCTCAGGTGGGTTACATGGTCTGCGGTGTGGGGATGGGTGTTTTCGGCACTGCAGCAGGTGAAATGGCGATTAACGGCTCCACAGCTCATGCGTTCTGTCATATCCTTTACAAAGCGGTGCTGTTCATGGGTATGGGTGCGGTGATAGAGGTAACGGGACGGAGAAAGCTAACAGAATTGGGCGGTATCTACAAATACATGCCCATTACTTTTTGGCTGTACATGATCGGCGCTTTCTCCATTTCGGGATTCCCGTTATTCAACGGATTCATAAGTAAGACTATGGTTGTCTATGCTTCTGGGATGTGGGGTTATTCGGCTATATGGTTGATGCTTGAACTCGCGTCAGTAGGAACATTCCTTCATACGGGTTTGAAGCTTCCGTGGGGTGTGTGGTTTGGGCGGGACACGCCCGTCTGCGAGGCGAGAGAACCGCCCAAGAATATGCTCGCTGCAATGGGTCTCACCGGCTTTTTGTGCGTCCTGCTCGGGGTGTATCCGAAAATACTTTATAACATCTTGCCTTATCCCGTTCATTATGAACCTTATGGCGCGGGACATGTGATAGCAATGTGTCAGCTCCTCGTGTTTACGTTTGTAGCGTTCTGGATGTTGAGAGACAAGCTTCATGGTACACCCACGATTACGCTTGATACCGATTGGTTCTATCGGATACCGGGGAAGTGGGTAATACGGTTCTGCGAAGGACCGCTGATGGACTTTGCAAGCTTCATTGATCGGAATGTAATGAAACTGGCAGGTTTTTTCGTTTGGATCAGCAAGAATCCCGTGGCTGCTTTGAGAATAAAGGGTGAAGAGGTAAAGCTAAAGGCGAAGAAGCCGGGTGTTACGCCGGAGAAGGCTGAGGCATATGAACGAGAGTTAGAGGTGATAAAGGAAAAACAACCTATGAAAGCGCCAATGGTGCGATTTAACATAGGGACTGCAATGCTGCTGGTGCTTCTATTTCTCGCTGTATATTTGATCGCTATGCTTATACATGGGTGGCTTGTAACCTAAAAGCACAACCTCGTGATGATTTCGAGTTTTTAATTGCACAATGCAGAGTAAAACTCGGAAAAATGGGGTGCCTAAGAGTGATTTTGACTTTTGCACTTCAGAGGCTGTCCAACAATTCAAAATCGGGCGAAAAAGAAAGGCAGATGATGCTCTAAATCTAAAAAGAAGGAATATTTTTGGTGTCAAAACCAATTGTGAGACAGCCTCTTCAAAACGAAAAGTACACATCTGCAACCAGATCTGAAAACGTGAAAAGGAACACATAATTAATCTATCTCACGGAACAAGCAATTTCCCTGTTGTACGGTGAGGAGCCATATTCTGT
>DAOUUS010000026.1 GCA_030668065.1 Candidatus Methanophagales archaeon | reverse complement strand
AGATTGATGTCCGGTTTAAGTTCACAGATACAGAAGTAGAAGGAGGTGAAACCCGTGGATAAAGATGAAATAGACCAGGCTATTCTGAACATCACGCAAGATTGCATACCGTTGGTAGAGAAACCCTTCGAGGAGCTTGCAAAGCAAGTAGGGATAAGTCGTGATGAGGTAATAAAAAGGCTAAAGAGGCTGCAAAGCATTGGCGTCATCAAACGGCTGGGGATTTCGATAAATCAGCGAAAGGTAGGTATTGTTGCAAACGCGGTAGTGGCCTGGAAAGTCCCCAAAGAGCAGTTAGAAAGCGTTGGAACTCTGCTCTCTTCATATACCGAGGTGACGCATTCCTATGGACGAGTAACTATCCCCGGAAAATGGGAACATAATTTGTTCACGGTGATTCATGGGTACAGTCGCGAATCCGTGGAATCCATTGCAAAAAAACTGTCCGAAGCCTGTGGAATCACGGATTATCTGGTGATGTTTAGTAATGGACAATTTAAGCGGACCAGTGTTAAGCATCCGTTTTAATTTTGTGTCTTGTATATAAAGTACAAGTTCTAACTATTTAGGACGCAGATTACACGGATTTACGCAGATTTACGCAGAAAATCAAATGCCTTACGTGTAACTTCCGGTTTAGTGCCAAAATCTACTAAATTGCATTCTCATAAACCTTTTCCAGAAAACCATAACCCAGTTTATTATAAACTCGATAGAAGATTCTAATAATCGCCTCCGTCAATTCCGTATATTTAAAATCCTGATTATCTGCGTTCATCTGCGTCCGAGTATCAAATTTTATTCTTTCTTGACGTAAAAAGGTTCTGTTCACGTACCCAAGTCCCAGGAGCTAAGATATTTCTGCTGCTCTTCAGTCAGCACTTCTACCTCAACACCCAAAGATTTCAACTTCAATCGTGCCACTTCCTCGTCTATATTCTTTGGCACGGAATAGACCTCGTTACGCAACTCTTCGTAATGCTCTACAATATATCGTACGCATAAAGCCTGGTTTGCGAAGCTCATGTCCATTACCTCCGGTGGGTGTCCATATGCCGCCGCGAGATTCACGATTCGGCCTTCAGAAAGCAGATATAACTTCCTGCCATCTTTCATCCTGTACTCGACTACGTTCTCTTTTATCTCTTTCTTCTCTACCGCCAGCTCCTCCAGATCGTTTACTTTTATCTCGACATTGAAATGACCAGTATTAGCAAGAATAGCGCCTTCTTGCATTAACGCGATATGCTCGCCCCTTATAACCGAAGTATCGCCCGTGGCGGTGATAAAGAGGTCGCCTATCTTTGCCGCTTCCAACATCGGCATCACCCTGTATCCATCCATAACCGCTTCCAGTGCTTTACGTGGATTTATCTCTACTACCACCACGTTTGACCCAAGTCCCTTCGCTCGTAACGCGACTCCACGTCCACACCAGCCATAACCTGCCACCACGACCACTTTGCCGGCAAGCAGTATATTTGTCGCATTCATTACCCCGTGTATCGTTGATTGTCCTGTTCCGTACCGGTTATCAAACATCATCTTCGTCTCGGCATCGTTAACCGCAATTAGCGGGAATGCCAGCTTGTTCTCTTTCGCTCTCGCACGATGTCTTATCACACCCGTAGTCGTCTCTTCGCAGGCGCCTTTTATCTTCTGCGTCTTTTCGGCTGCATGAACTGCAGTAATAGTATCGCCGCCGTCATCAAGTAGAATATCCGGATTTAGTTCGAGCGCGTCATTCAAGCATTTATAATAATCTTCATCGCTCTCACCCCGAAATGCGTAGGTTTTTATGCCCGCAGAAGCCAGTGCCGCCGCTACGTCATCCTGTGTGGAGAGCGGATTAGCAGCCGTAAGTGCAATCTTCGCGCCGCCTGCTCTCAACGCCAAGATGAGATTCGCCGTTTCCACCGTGACATGCAAACATGCCACTACATTTACGTTTTCCAATGGTTTCTCACGCTCATATCGGTCCCTTATTTGACTCAAAACGGGCATTCTCCCGCCAGCCCACTCTATTCTCTTCTCTCCACCTTCTGCAAGGTTTATATCCTTTACCATATAATCTTTCATTGAATCATCCTGTTTATGCTTGCTGAAATGTTGAATTCACAGTATGATAAACCTTTTTATTTTATTATAGTTTATACCGGGACATAGGGGTAAAAGGTAAAGGGCAAGATGATAGTAAAGGAGATAATAAATGAAACAATTTTGACGCTTCCAGAGGCTAACGAAATGTTGAAGATAACGCGTGGTGAAGTGAAGAAAGTGCATGAAGGCGATGTGGAAGAAGAGGAAGAAGAGATAAGGTATGAGCGCAGAAAAGCATTTGAGCATACCACAAAGTTCACTAATCTGGACTCGGAAAAGTCGCGGGCTCTTATAAACGATCTTTTGCAGTTAGAGAAGATGAAAGAGGAAATAGCGGTTAGGATTGCCGATTTGCTACCAAAGAGCAAGAATGAGGTGAGAGCAATCTATGCAAAGGAGCGATTCACGCTTACCGAGGCAAATGTAGACGCGATACTCGATTGCATTGCGGAATATGAATGATTAAATCAGAAGTGGTACATATTTAGGGAGAATAGGGAATGAGAGATCAGGGGTACGGAAAAAGGGGCAGGGTAGGTAAGGAAAGGCGCAGTGGCGGAGATCTAGAAAAGAATCGGGAGACGTCTGCTCTTGTTCTTGATTATTTACCTTACGGGCACCCCGATGATTCCCGGCCGGTATATCAAAAGAAACCTCTTATCCATGCGATTGGCGAGCATAAGTTCGTATTAATGGAACTTTCGCCGAAAAAGGATAAAATACCCGCGATATACGACCGAGTGTATATAGGTGACGGCGAGCGGGACGTAATAGACCACGTGGTCAAGAAGTTGAGATATAATGAATTAACGCCAACAGCAACGATGGAACTCAGTTATGTACTTGAAAAGGTAGTGAAAGCGGACGAAAAACGGTTTATATCGGCATTCAATAACGCAAAACCGATCACTACGAGGCTGCATACACTCGATTTGTTTCCCGGAATAGGGAAGAAATTGATGTGGGCGATACTGGATGAGCGGAAGAAAGGACCTTTTTCCGGCTTTGAAGACCTCACAAAAAGAGTTAAAGGGCTTCATCATCCCGAAAAGATAATTGCAAGGCGAATAGAAGAGGAGATAATGGATGAAAATACGAAATATAAACTGTTTATCGTTTAGTTTAAGTATTCCTCTTAGAAGCTATTTTGGTGCATTATATAGTACAAGGTAGTGTAATCGCGCTAATAGTGCTGAGAATTCAGGAATTTTGTAATGTCTTACAGTCTTCTTATTATCTCAATTCTAAGAGTTCTTTTGGTGTTTGAACGCTCATGTAAGTGCGATTGACGAAATGCTTTGTATTCCATGTAACAAATCTTGCGCAATGGTGTTGTTCTGCAACTGCTAAGATCAACGCATCCTGAAAATTCATTTTCAACTTGATTTTTTGAAATGCCGCCTCAAAAAAGCTCTCTACAAAATCGTTTACTGAAATGAAGGCTGTTGAAGGATATAGCATCCGTAAGCCGTAAACTTCATCAAATCCCTTAAATAATTTCAGCAGCTCTACCTCATTTAGATTGAAAGACGCTATACCAAGTAACTCAAATAAATTGAATATTGAGGTTGATTTCTCCTCTGTTTCTTTTAAAAACGTCTCATTAATCTCAAATCTCTTATCGCTTGTGAATATCTTATCTATCACAAAAATATCAGTATCAATAAAGATCATCTTCTCACCCGCAACACAGTCATTACTTCCTCGGGGCTTTCGCCAAAACGTTTCTTCCACTCTTCTCCTTTTCTGAGCTTCTTCCATAACTCATCCAGTTCTTTTTCACTATAACCTGCCCTCTCGCTTTTTCCGATAAGTTGCCCTTCGATAAAACATGCAATATCGCTCTTCTTATCGCTCCCTAAGAAATGCCTAACTGCATCTATTATCACTTCGCTTCTATTTTTGTAGAAACCCTCTTCCACAAGCTCAGCTATATCTTCAGCTAATTTTTTCGGCATTCTTATTTGTATTACATTACTTGTCATTCAAATCACCAGTTATGAGATATTATGTTTTGTACTATATTAACTTTCGAAAAGATAGGTGATGAATTTAAAAAGATAATAGACGAAGAATGAATGAGTTCAAGCAAAAGTTTACGCCGACATTTTTGAATGAGACAAAGAAACTCAAAAGCGATAAGAGGAAAGTGAATGGTGCAAATGAGTACGAATGATTTTGGTAATGACGGCTATTTCGTTAGAATTCCACTTAAGTTACTGAGGCGTTTGGACTTAAGGAAAACGCAATAATTTTGACGGTTGGCAGAACGATAATAAAAGAAAACCACCCCCACACACTTTCTTTTCTGTTCACCCTTTTCCCCAGCTTCCGGCGGTTAGTAGAACACCCGTCCAAATATAGCCACAGCAGCAATGGCTATCGTGCTGAATTCGTGAAGCTGGTAATCCACCGATACAGCCAAAACGATTTTGCAAAGAGCTTACCACTGCATTGACCTCAGTAAAACTTTTTATAAGGGGGATAGGCACGGAAGAAATAAGGGATTCTTTTTCTGCTTGCAAAAATCGCGTGAACTGCCGTGGTTTGACCATCCTACAACGAATAAAAAAAATGACGAGCCGGCAAAAAAAAGAAACCGACTCCAGTTTTAATTTTTTAGATTACTCTTTCTTGTGCTTGCGCTTGTTGAAGAACAGGAACAGTCCTAATACTGCTATGGCTGGTATTGCTATTGTTCCGAATTCTGGGACAGTGTCAAATCCCGAGCATCCTACATAGTCTACAGGGTCATCTGCTTTGTTATAGAATCCATCCTGACCTGCATCATACACGACATCATACTTCCCTGGGAATGGTATGTCGTATGTTCCACCATCATTACTAACGTCTCCTAACTCCAGCGTATTCGTGACTTGAGCTGAAGTTACCCCAGAACGCACCAAGACTACTCCGGCATCTGAAATCTTATCCCCATCAGTCCACGATACATTCTGCGTCACATAAACGTCAACTGAATTATCCACACTGAGCCCAAACCCTGTTGCATATACCACATCTCCCGGATTGAATATCTGCGTTTCCACGCCGTTAATGTCAGTAGCCTGAATCGCACCTGCAGCTGCAACCCCGGTCATCGCCGTCACCGCCACAACACTCACCAAAAGCGCTACCATTATTTTACTTATTCTCATCTTTTTCGTTTTTCACCTCCTAATTTTTTGTTTTTATCCTTACCTTCCTTCTTTTCTTTACCTTACTTTACCTTAACCATATTTAACTAAAGGCACATCATCATTAAACTTCTTTTCGGTTCCCGTCCACTCGTTTCCACTGCAACTTATTTTTAGGTTCTGCTTTTGGAATCCTTCCGTACACGCATAGTTACTCGCAGAATATCCTAAAAATTGTTTAGCACATCACAAACAAAATTTGCATATATCCTAACTTTTTCTTTAAACAGTCGCAACACTTATATAGTGGCTACCATCCCCAAAATTTTTATTCTTTCGTGTAAACGCGAAAAAGCGGTAGCGAATGGCGGAGCGGACGCGAAGTCAGTATAAATGACATAGGTAGATTCTTAGTTAAAGTTTCACCGGCATTAAGCTTCAGTAGCCATTGGAATCAAAAAAAAATCCTTGATTTAGTACGGCTCTACTCATGAACCACTAATTCCTTTTATCCACCGGACATCCTGTAATGACCTATGGAAACCACAAGTAAATAGTTTACCCATTTTGATAAATATCATAGACACGGATTTCACAGATTTACACCGGTGCTACTGACCGGATTATTGAGTTTTTACGAGTGGAATCAAAGTTAAAAAATCACTACACTACTTTAAATCTGTGTTAATCTGTGTTAATCGGTGTCTTAAAAATCCTTGAAAAATGATACAGTTCTGGTAACTTATTATTTGTGAGTTCCCTTAGTTGAGTTGACTGCATTTACAAAATATAGGGTGATATAGGAACATGTCAGTAAAAGAAGAAGTCATCAAGATGATTGAAACGCTTCCCGATGGCATAACCGTTTCTGATATTATGGCTGAGCGGTATTTCAGGCAAAAAGTTGACGAAAGCTTGAAGGAACTCGATGAAGGAAAAGGCATCAGCCATGAAGAAGCCAAAAAGCAGTTGAACCGATGGCTATAATATTTTGGTCGCCGAAAGCGATTAACGAACTTGGCAGAATCTGCGATTATATTAGCGAAAACTCGGAATACTATGCACGGCTGAAAGCGTGTTTTAACGAATCGAGCAATTGAAGTCGTTTCCATATTCTGGCGGTTTCGCTAACCACAAGATTCTATGAGATTAGCACAACACTTTTTCTTTTTTTAGAAAAAGAAAAACCTGTTTGTTCTTTCCGCGAAGCGTTGTGATTAAACTTTCTTAAAGGTTGATAGAAAAATGTTTCGCGTGAAAATCTGTGTACTCTTATGTTCTGCTAAACATTTACGTTGAATCCACTCTTTTGGAATTCCTCACACGATTACTTATACCACCTCACAAATCTATCGATACCTTCCTCTATCTTTATTCCTGGCTTCCAATTCAATTCGTCACTTATCTTACTCGTATCTGCTAACGTATCTTTAACATCTCCTTTTTGCTGCTCTATATACTTTACGCTCGCTTTTTCTGCTGTAATTTCTTCTATTCTTTTGATCAGTTCGTTTACTGTTATTCTGCTACCACCACCGATATTGAACACGTCCCCTACTTTATCACACCTCGCAGCCATGATATTTGCAGCTACAATGTCCGCAACATAAGTAAAATCTCTTGTCTGCGTGCCATCCCCAAAAACCGTTATCGCTTCACCGTTTAGAATCGCCCTCACGAACTTATGTATCGCCATATCCGGTCGCTGCCTCGGGCCGTAAACAGTAAAATATCGTAACGAAACCGTAGGAACGCCATAATTCGTGCAGTACAGGTAACACAGATTTTCCGCCGCCAGTTTCGTGACACCATAAGGCGAAACGGGCTTTAACAAACTTTTTTCGCACATTGGCAATTCCGTGTCGCCATAAACAGAGGAAGAAGACGCATACACGAATTTAATGAGTTTTCGATCCTTGTAAAATTCCAATAACTTCTGGGTCACATCAACATTATTCCGCGTGTATATCTCGAAGCTATTGCCCCATGAGGCCCTTACTCCTGCCTGTGCCGCTTCGTGGAAGACATAATCCACGTCGGGATACTCGGTTAGCTTCAAGAGATCTTTCTCGACAAATTCAAAGTTGTTGTGCTTCACAGCGTTTGATATATTCGCTTCTTTTAGCTCCTTTGCATAGTAATCCGTAAAGCTATCTATTCCTATCACTTCGTATCCCTGCTCTAACAGTTTATCCACCAAATGGCTGCCTATGAAGCCTGCACAGCCTGTTACTAATGCTTTCATTTTTAGTTCTCCTCTAATCCTTTATTCCCAAACATAATTTCAATCTTTTATCTATGTAGTAACAAAGAACCTGCCTCTATCTGGGTCTCTGTTTCTTCTTCACGCAAAACCAGAACATCATCCTCAACAGCTAACAATTTGAAGCGCATGCCTATCTTCAGCCGCATCTTCTCTATGCCTCGCTTTGGAATTGATAAAAAACCATCTTCCGTGATTTCCACGTATAACGTCATCTTTTACCCTTTCATCTCTACGTTTAGTTAATATTACGTTATTTTAACACTTTGAGGTAATTCTGCTACTATCTTCTGTAAATACCTCCCTGTTTCTTCTTTTAAATCGGCTCGTTCCAGAGCGAAATCTATAATCGCTTTTACATACCCTGCCTTATCTCCCGCATCATATCGCGTACCTTCAAACACATAGCCATAAACCGCCTCTTCCGATTTTAACAGTCTGATAGCGTCTGTAAGCTGTATCTCATTCCCTTTACCCTGTCCCGTTTTGCGAATACACTCGAATATCTTCGGTGTCAAAATATATCGGCCCACCGCCCCTATGTTCGATGGTGCTTCGTCTAAAGACGGTTTCTCTATTATGTCCTCCACGCGATATATGGAATCCGCGATTTCGCGCCCTTTTAATATCCCGTAGTCACTTATCTTTTCCGCGGATACTTCTTCAACAGCAATTACCGCATGCTGGTTATATTCGTCAAACAAAGTCATGAGTTGCTTAATACAGGGCACCTTAGCTTTTATTATGTCATCACCAAGCAGAACTGCAAAAGGCTCTGCGCCTATATGCTTCTCCGCTTTCAAAACCGCATCGCCAAGCCCGTTCGGCTCTTTCTGTCGTATGTAATGGATTTCCGCTAAAGACGATATATCTTTTATTTCTCTTAACAATTCGTATTTCTCATTCTTCACCAGGTGGTTCTCAAGCTCAGGTGACGTATCGAAATAATCTTCTATCGCACGTTTACCCCTGCCCGTTATGATTATAATATCATCAATCCCGGAAGCAATTGCCTCTTCAACCACGAATTGGATGATCGGCTTGTCTATAATAGGCAGCATCTCTTTTGGCATTGATTTCGTGGCAGGCAAAAATCGTGTTCCAAGACCTGCCGCGGGTATCACCGCTTTCCTTATCATTCTCTCACACCGTACTTAGACTTTATCTTTTCATTTATCTCATCCACGGCTTTCAGCAGTTTCGCTTCATGATATTCATCCGCAAAAGCGACTAACGCCTTTAAATCCTTTGGTAAGCATTTCCCTCCAAATGCTTTGCCGTGTACTGTCCCGTACTTACCTATTCGTGGATCTGCGCCGACAATATCCGCTACTTCGTGTGAATCTATCCCTAGCTCGTTGCAAATACTGTATATCTCATTCCAGTACGATATTTTCGTGGCAAGAACACAATTCGATGCGTATTTTATCATTTCCGCTGTTTTCAAATCCGTTCTAAAAATCGGCGTGTTCAACGGTGCGTAAAGCTCTGCCAGAGCGTCACCTGATTTAATGTCATATTCGCCGATTACTATTCGGTCTTCCGTAAAGAAACCCCTCTTGTACTCGGTATCCGTGCTCCAGCTACCAGAAATCTCGGTTAAAAATTCTGGATTCATGCACACGCCGAATTCGCCTGCTTTCTTCTTTGTATATTGCTCCAGTATTGGTATTACTACCCGTTCGGTCGTTGTTGGCACCACGGTGCTCTTCACTACCACAAGATGGTACTCTTCTGGTCCTTTAGTTGCCAGTGCCTCTCCTATACTCTTCGCAGCGTCCTTTATATAGCTCAAGTCAATTCCCTGGTCCCCGAACGGAGTCGGAACACATATGAACGACACCTCTGAGTTCTCTATTGCATGGTTCAGGTCGTTCGTGAAGTTAGGCAGGTCTTTATCCACAATATCGTAGAAGATTACTTCATATCCCTTCTCGACAAAGCCCTTTCCGACCGCGGTGCCTACCCATCCGGAACCGATTATGCTTATTCTATTCTTTAGCATGGTTTGTACCCTTGATTTTATCTATACTTTACTTAAATTTATGTATCCGGTTCCTAAATAAAAACATAAACGCGAAAGCAAACAAGTATTTCTTTACTACAATGCGCAGTAACAAGTAAAAGGCGATAACCACTGAAGGCTAAAGTTTTATATCAGATCGTTACCGTATAACAGCGTTTTTAATGGCACGTTCATCCGATTCTGAGGTAACCTCTCGTTCTTGATGAACCACAAGAAAATAGACGCAATGGGTATCCAGTCGTGATATTGGTGCTTGTAATATTGTCATTTGTGCTTGTGAATGCTTTAAACCCGTCTTTATATTCTTCGCTGACTGGAAGCTTTCGCATAATTTTATGCTGTGAACGCAGCACTACTCATCGGGTTCGTGTCACGGAAGATAATCGAGTTTGTTGCGTTTAGAGGCGCGGCGCTGGAAGAAGGTACGGGGGAGAAGATAAAAGGGAAGAAGAAGAAAGGCGGTGCCGTGGGACAGAGGGAACCACACCTAACGGCTCGATACTCGAAATAGCAATTACAGTGAGCACGAATCAAGGTAGAACTTTTGTGTATCTGGAACGGGAGATGTCAAAAGGTACATACAAGTTCATCGTGCCGTATTCGACTGAAGGTTCCGTAGAAGGCGGTACGAATTTCGATGTGGTCGCGTCACCTTATACACTGAAGGCAGGGCAGGTGGGGGATAACGCAACTGTGATGTGGCTGCACAGAAAGAAGTGAATGTATCGGAAGAAGCGGTGATGGCCAGTAAAACGATAACTGTGTACTTATAACGGGCTTACGTTCTTTGAGACTACTTTTGTAGGATATAAGAGAACGGTATAGTGCAATCTCTCCGTGTATCAGGAGGCCACAGACGAAAGTTTTATCTGTATTGACAGTTCGTAATGGGAAAAGTGATGAAATATGAAACCTCCCATCGAGATGAATGATATAAATGATTTCGCGTACATCACGAGCAGGAAACTGCAGAACGAGCGTGATGAAAAGAGTGGCGCTGTGTTTATGTGGCGTAGAAAAGGCGAGGAAGAATTTAATTACAAGCTTAAGTGTCCCTATTGCAGCGAGGAACAGGAATCAAGCGTGGTCTTCAAAAAGCGGCATTACCGGGTAAAATGTAGCAAGTGCGGGAAAAGTATTATGGTGGAGAAGCTTGGTAAGAAGTAGGCTTACACTAAATAATACAAATCCTTTCGTATTCGTAACAAGTAAGTTATGGCACAAGGCGATACATTCACAGAGATAGACGAATTGCTTGCTGACGATGCTTGAGAAGATATACCTTTTCCGGATCGTAAGATTAAAAGGGGCGAAAGGTGGGAAGGGCGAAAAGGGATGTTATAAACATACTGCGAACGAATCTTTTATCAGACTTAAGCCACCCCTATTTTTATTTACCTTTAACACGCTAGATTGGATAAAACGGTTTTGTGCGTGAAAACAGAGACTAAGGCGGGCGGTTTAGAAATGATCGAGGGAAAATTTTAGTCCTCTATTTAGCCCTTGGTTTCTGTCACCTCTAACAGTTAACGAATACTACTTGCGAGCGGGCATGGGGGCGAGTGAACCGAAAGGTTTATATATGCACCGAAAGCTTTATATATGCGGCAAAAGCTTTATATACCTGTTGATGCGTATGTTTATAAGCATGTGTTGTAAACATATGTAATAGCATGAACAGTAAAGGAGGAAAACAATGCCAACAAAGGGATATAAAAGAGAAGAAAAAAGGAGGGTAGAGCGATGCTTACATCAGTAACCACAACAACGACAACTACTGTGGTGACGGCAATGGGCCAAGCGGCAGTTTTTGGTGCTATTGGTGTAGTTGCCTTAATCGCACTTCTTATAGCAAAGGAGTTACTGAGTGCGAGCGAGAACCGAAAAGCAGT
>DAOUUS010000289.1 GCA_030668065.1 Candidatus Methanophagales archaeon | reverse complement strand
GCGCCGTTATATCAGCCCGGTATGGCTTATCTTCTTGCATTCGTGGGCTGGTTGATTGACCTTATCCCGTACAAATTCGCGCAGTCGAGCATGATTATCGCTGAGGGTCTGGTGCCACCCTTACTCGGTGCAGCTACCGTGTTAGTTATATACTGGTTTGCAAAGACCTTGTTTAATAAGTCCGCAGGAGTTATTGCCGGTGTGCTTGCGTCTTTCTCACATATTCTAATCTTACGCACCATGAAAGGGTTCGTATTCCACAACGCTCTTTCTCTGTTTCTAATCTTATTAACGGTTGTCGCTTTTTGGCACGCACTAAAAACAATTGAAAATCCGATTCCACGTGAATTCAAGGATCGAGCTAGCTATTTTGCTTCTATACTCGCACCAGCAGTTCTTATTGGCATCACAGGTTTCACGTGGGGTGGATACTTCATCATTCATGCGATACTGATTTTTTATGGGCTACTTTTAACCGTTTTCTTTTTGGTTAAGCGTGATGCTATGAATCGATATAAAGGTTACCTACCGAAGACGTGGGTTTTCATCTGTTCTACATTGCTCTTTGGCACTATAATAGCATTGATTCTCTATCAGGTGCGTGGACCCGTGGAAATAATGAGAGCGGCACAGATGCTGGGATTCGCAGAAGGTCCTCTGGTCTATAAATTCACAAGCGACCTTATGCCGCCGCACATCGAAAGCGTTGAATCGCTTTTCGGTACATTTCTGCTGGTTGGGATTGCTTTTACCGCAGTTGGTGTGTATGGGCTTTACAAGCGCGATAGTAGAAGTGGTTTGTATCTCATTTCTGCACTGCTCGCAACCATGATTCCGGCAGTTCGGGCATGGCATTTCTTGGATATGTTCTCAATGTTTGTGTACATATCGCTCGGCATCGGTGCCGCATTCATAATAGAAGCCATAGCGAGACAGGAACGGCAAAAAGCGGTATGGAAAAAGTTAGCGGCAATTGCTGTTATCGTAATCCTGGTCATCGCATTCCTAAACCCGGTCATCGGTTCCGTAACTGAAGTGCGTTATTTAGGTGGATATATCATCCAACCAGAAAGAAAAGCAGCATTTTTGTACCTCCAGAACAACACAGCCGCGGATTCGCTATTCATCAACTGGTGGGACCATGGTAATTCACTGGCGTATTTCGCGAAACGTAGCCCCGTAATTGACCAGATGTACTTTCCTGACGGGGCTGTAAAGGCGGTCTCAGCGGTCATCGTAGCAACGGACCCGGACAAAGGCTTGCAGATTGCTCGTGCACTTAAGCAGAAACATAATAGCTCGGAAGTGTACCTGATGCTTTTTTGGTATGATGCTTTCCTGACGCCCATAATGGGTTATACCTCTGGCTACCGTCTGCCACCCAATAATGAGTCAATCAGGATGTATTTTGATGATAATGGGCGATTGGTCGGGCAAAACGAGCTTACAAATCGGACTAACTATTACCGGTTATGGACTAACCAGT
This sequence comes from Candidatus Methanophagales archaeon, assembly GCA_030668065.1. Lineage (GTDB taxonomy): Archaea > Halobacteriota > Syntropharchaeia > Alkanophagales > Methanospirareceae > QENJ01. The sequence continues at coordinate 799 of DAOUUS010000289.1, read as the reverse complement.
CTATCGAGGGTTACGTGCCGTTTTATGTGAGTAAAGAGGTGAAGATATTCAGGTTGGATGTGTGAACGGTTGTAGTGCCTATTTGGTAAGGTTCATAACTTCGCTGACACGCTACACATTCAGAAGGCAATGGATAATCGGATTTTGATCTCGTATTCCATGTTGCTATCCACCGTCCAGAAGTCAACTGCTGTTAAAGTCAAGTCTTGAGAAGGCGTAAAACGCACTGCCTCCTAGGCTGTTGGCCCCCAACCGCCGTACTGATACCCCATCCAGCCGCATTCATCATGATTAACAGGAGTTACGTATCCAAGAGCCATTGCATCATACGACGAAGGGGGCTGCGATGCGATTGTTACAGTTTTTTGTTTTGCCACAGGCACGCTTGAAACGAATCTGACATGTTCAGGAACGGTTTCTTCTGGTGCTGTTATCGGTTTGTACCCGCAAAGAGCGTTTCGATCTTCGTATTATCTTTTCCCGCAAGGTGAAATGCAGCCCAGTTGAGTTTGCCCTCGAATATGTGTTTGACCGTAAGAGGGGCATTAGTAGTAAGACAACAGCGGAGAACGAGGCAGAGGTTCCGGGTGTGATATAGCGTATATACCACAAGAAAGTTAAGGCTAATCTAGATATATATAAATTAATTTATTAAAACACGGGCTGTAAAAGGAAAGTATAACATGGTAAAGAGAAATAAGCGAGTGTGCCCTGTTGAAAATGCAAGGGGCCTTGATAATATATTCAGAAAATGGATCCATAATCCAAAGAAGATTTTAGGCGAATATGTAAATGAGGG
>DAOUUS010000187.1 GCA_030668065.1 Candidatus Methanophagales archaeon | reverse complement strand
GTCATGGTGCGTGGCTGGATTATGGCGAGTTGGAACGGTTGAAAGAGTTGACAGAAGCGGGTGGTGATGAAGAGGCAGGTGCGGGGGCAGGGTGGGAAGAGATGATGGCGAAACGGCGTGGTAAAAGGTTGAACCGGTTGTTTAAGATGTTTGTGCGTTGAATCATACGAGTGTGTAATCACTATTCCTTGTAATGATATACGCATTGCGGATATAAAGCTAAATGGGGATTATATACGTAGTACTGCAGATATACCGAAATAATCGGAAATTGCTTAAAAGAAAAAGAGATATTTTTCCCTGCAGAGAAAATAATTCCACGAGCAAAAGAGATAATACCGAATTTAATTGCAGCGGAGTGTTTAAAAGGCGAAGGCCATTTTCCAGCCATAAAGAATCTTAAGTCCATAAATGGACGGATTTCAAGTTTTTTGAAAGATGATATATAACCTTTTGTTTGAGCACGGCATTTGTGTAGTCCCGAAATGTTTGACTATATATTACCAAAAACCGATGTAGTTTCCCGACGAGTGTAACAACCAAACAATCACCAGTTAATCACAAGCTTTAACACAAGAAAGCATAATATTCAACTAAAAATAATTATTGACGCTGATTAACACAGATTTAAAGTCGTGTAGTTTTTTAAATTTTATTCAATCCGAAAAAACTTAATAATCCGGACAGTAGTGTCTGTGTAAATCGGTAAAATCTGTGTCTATGATATTTATCAAAATGTGAAATATTTACTGGGAGTTCCCTAAGACTAAGCTATTTATGTGATGAAACTACTTTGGATTTTATAGTACTTTTATATGTGTTTGGTACTAACGGCTAATACAGAGGTACATCATAAATGGAAAAGAAAGTGTATATCCTCGGCGGTGTGCTACTGGCAATAGTGCTAATAGTTGCGGTTTTGACGCTGTACAGTCCTAGTTCAGTGCCCAGTGAGGTGCTGCTCACAGAAACGGACAACGGTAACGAGATACCAGTAAAAAAAGGGCAATCATTGGTCATTTCACTGGACTCGAACCCGACTACGGGCTATACCTGGGAACTGGTAGAACATCCGGATGAGCAGATCCTGCAGCAAGTGGGAGAACTAGAATTCGCGCAGGAATCAGAACTCATCGGTGCCGGAGGTGTAGAAACCATCAGGTTTGATGTTGTGGGTTCCGGCCTGACAGCCATTAGATTGGAATATCACCGCCCGTGGGAGACGAATGTATCGCCAGAAAAGATATTCTATATACATGTAGTAGCACGTTGATAATAAAACCGGGCGAAAGTGGTGCTAAACTTGATAAAATGCTTATAACTGGCACAATCAATTTTTCTAGTGAAATCACTATACCCCCTAATTTTACCGCAGAGCGCGCAGAGAACGCAGAGACATTAGAAAAACCAAACGGTGTTTTGAACACACTTAAACTCTGCGCCCTCTGCGATCTCCGCGTTGATAAATCACTGAGTTTTTCGATTGTGCCTTATAACTGATGATAAATCGTATGTGCCGGCCGAGAGGGTATGCGCCATCTCCGGTACTGTCATCACCGCTAAAGAAACAGGAATCGCAGACGCAACAGTTACGCTGACTACCTGGGCACGAGACGAGCTCGCAGTTACAAAAACCGATAACCACGGTAACTACGCATTTAATGATGTTCCACAGGGCTATTACATCCTGACGGCATCGAAACCACTATTCTTGACTGACTCGGATTCTGTCATCGTTAAAGCCGATGAAGAGACAACAGCCGATATTATGCTCGGCATGAATTATAAAAATGACGCGATACATATTATAACAAAAAAGGTACATGGTATAGACAAGACATGAAAATAATAGTAACAGGTGGCGCGGGATTCATAGGTTCGCACGTCGTGGATAAGTTAATAGCTGAGAAACAAGAGGTAGTAGTTCTGGATAACCTGAGCGCTGGATACGAAGAATTCATAAAGCCACACTTAGATAAAGAAAACTTCTGCTTTCACAAAATAGACATCTTGCATGATGACATATCCCGTCTTTTTGCGGGTGCTGCGGAAGTGTGGCATCTCGCTGCGAATCCGGAAGTGCGATTAGGTGCGGAAGATACAAGGGTTCATCTGGACCAGAACGTCCTCGCAACATATAACGTGCTGGAAGCAATGAGAACGAACGACGTAAAGAGAATGCTATTTACCTCTACATCCACTGTTTACGGCGATGCTGATATACTGCCAACACCGGAAGGTTATCCCACCATTCCTATTTCGTTATACGGCGCGTCGAAACTTGCTTGTGAAGCGTTAATCGCCGCTTACTGTCATACATTTGATATGCAGGCATGGCTATACCGGTTTGCAAATGTAATCGGCAGAAGGTCTTCGCATGGTGTGATCTACGATTTTATCAATAAGATCAGGGACAATCCCGCGGAGTTGGAAATTCTGGGCGATGGTAAGCAGACGAAATCGTATATCTATGTGAGTGATTGTGTAAAAGCGATGTTTGCGGGTTTGGACGCAAAAGAAGAAGGTGTGAGTATATTCAACATAGGCACGGATGAGATGACAAGTGTGCGGCGAATCGCGGAGATCGTGTGCGAAGAGATGCAGACGACACCCGAATTACGGTTCACGGGTGGTGCACGAGGTTGGAAAGGTGACGTCCCGGTTATGCTGCTTGATGCCACGAAACTGAAAAAACTGGGCTGGAAAGAGGGGTTTGATTCGGAAGAAGCGGTGCGGAAGGCGACTAAGGATTTGTTGGCGGAGTGATGAAAACAAAGCACAAGTTTGTGAAAAGCGACTAAGCGATAATAATTGGTGATAGCACCAGCACACACTTTTTTAAAGGATATTTTTAGCTTGCCGTTCTTCTTTTTGAGTTTTAGATTGTGGGTTCTAAACCCTAAAACTTTCAAGCTCCTGCACTAAGCTACCGGGAAGTCCAGCCGTATCTGGCTTTTTGCCAACGATCCTGGCATTCAATGCGTCCAAAAACGTATCGAAAGACTTATCCTTGTTTATCTCCTTTAATGATTCTATAAATTTGAGCAAGATTTGTTTCTCCATCTTCTTCATTCGATAAATCAAGAAAAAGCATGTTTTTACGTATATCTTAGGATTGAACTCTGCTTGCTTTAAACAATCAAGATAATATCCATACTGATTCTCCCGGCTCATTGCAATGTCGCCGAGCAAGAGGTACGTTTTCACTAATGGCTCACGGTAGTCATTACGCAAGGCGTCGAATGCCGCAGTCTTTGCCGCTATCTCGGCTTCAACAAAATCGTTATTCTCATAAAGAGCTCTTGCATATTCAAGAGTTGTTTTTTGTAGTTCGAATATTGCACCCAGGCGGTGCAGGATCTCGATAGAGTTCTTGAAAGATTTCTCCGATGCCGTTATATCCCCCTTCTTTGCCTGAACAATACCAATTCCTCGAATTGCTATTGCTTCTTGCAAAGGCATCTCGCTGCTTCTGGCAAGCTCAAGAGCATTTTTATAGAATTTATCTGCTGAGTGAAGGTCCTCTTCCTCTTTATCCGCGATATATTTGTCCATATATGTGTCTGCAAGTTTTTCAAGGATGTCTATCTCTTTGGGCTTGGCTCCGGCATGTATGATAATTTGCAAAGCTTTTTCAAGAGTCGCAAAAGCATCGTTGTATCGGTCATCAAACCTCCAGAGTTCACTTAAGTTTGCAAGGACACCCACAGTAGAGATTGGTGCGAGTTCTTCTGCTAAGTCAAGGGATTTCTCAAGATTAATTTTTGCTTCGTCCAGGTCCCCATTCTTTATATTGATTTCACCGATGTTACCAAGAGCAGTTGAAAACCCTTGTCTATCGCCAAGCTCCTCTGCGATTGTCAGGCTTCTCTCGTAGTATTCGAGTGCTTGTCCCCATTCCCCCATGTTTTGATAGACTACACCGATGTTATTAAGAACAGTTGAAATTCCTTGCTTATTGCCAAGCTCCTCAGCGATTGTAAGACTTTTCTCGTAGTAT
>DAOUUS010000168.1 GCA_030668065.1 Candidatus Methanophagales archaeon | reverse complement strand
GGGTCGACAAATCTGTTTATCTCTAGAACTACGTTTTCGGGTTGTGCATCCCAGATGTCCATGAGCACGCACCCCACATCTATTTTCCCCTCGCCAGGTGGTAAGTGCAAGTCAGAGATGCCATCATTGTCATGCAGATGCACGTGTTTTATGACAGGATTCAGCATATCGAAAAAATCACTGAGTGGGATGCCGTAACGTTCCGCAATAATGAATGCGTGTCCTATGTCCAACGTCACGGAAATATCCTCATTTACTGCATGAAGCAGTGCAAGAAGCTCAACAGGCAAGCTTCCTACCCTATTATCGTCAAGATTCTCGAGGTAGAGCACCACCGAATAATCTCGTGCTAAAGAAGCGAGTGTCTTAAGGTTTCTGACAGTGTTCAGAAACGCTTTGCGGTATGCAATACCAGCGAACTTGTCCCTGTGCTCCGCGAGGATGTCACCACCGTGAATGACAACGTGCCTTATGTCCATGAGCGAAGCGATCTCGAAAACACGCTCCATGACCCTGAAATTATGGCGAAGCATTCTTCCGAGGTCGACCCTCAGGTTCGGCTCCCTTGCATCTGATGTGGGCACGTGTAGCGAGAACATAACATCAAACGAATCAAGAGCCCACAGCATCGCATGATTTATCTCTAGATTGCGGTCCAGCAAGGTAACGTCATCGAACCCCAACTCCACAAGCTCAACATTCAGATAAGAGAGGCTCAAAGGCCCCCCTGATATCTCTCTTACCATCCGTGAATTCACACCTACTTTCATCTTTTCTCCCTTCACCCCATATATACATATTTTGGTTATTTTATCTATTTTAGAATTAGGTATATATTATTTTCTGTTTCTATAAAAACAGGAAAGCTTTTATATGGTTTTGTGCATATCTATATTATCTGAGGTAAAAACCATGAAATGTGTGCGCGATGTGGTGGCGAAGCCATACACTAAAAAGGGGGTAAGAACGCGAAATGCTATATGAAAAGAACATATCGTTATTGAGGGAGAAGAAATTCTTCACTCTTTTTGATAACCTTGCGGGAAAGGCCGTGAAAGCAGCAGAGCTACTGGTGGACTTGAAAGAAGATTACTCAAAACTTTCACTCATCAGTCAAGAGCTAAATACGCTGGAAGACGAAGCTGATTCTGTAGTTCATCAAATCGTACAGGAACTGATTTACGACCATAGCCGAGAGGGGGAAGAGAAGGCAGACATACGCTATTTCGCCCATAATCTGGACAACGTAGTAGATGGTGTTGAAAAAGCGGTGAATAGACTGACATTTACTCGAGTAGAGCACAAAACAATTCCAGTGCCGGTAGGCGAATTTGCCACGGTTATCCTAAAGGCGGCACAGGAAATAGGGAAGGCGGTAAGCTGCTTGAGGAATCTGAGTACCGAAGAAAGAACATTAGAATCATGTTGCATAAGGATAAACGAATTAGAGAACGAAGCAGACAAAATAAACCGGAAATGGCTGCGAATACTTATGACTACACCCCTAAAAGAACCTGATGAGTTCCTTGAAAGAGTGGTGCTTAAAGAAGTAGTAGACATCTTAGAAGATACAATGGACCAATGTGAAGACGTAGCTAATATCCTGGATACTTTCAGAGTAAAGAAACTCTTCTTTTATCATGAGAGGTGTTTTTAGCGTGGTTTCCATATCCCTGGGTCATGCTGATATACATACCCACACACATTATTCCGGCTTCAACAAAGCCTTCTTTATACCCTATCCCGAGTCAGTCACGCCACCGGAAAGAATGGTTGATGCCGCGGTGAAGAAAGGTTTAGACGTCCTTTGCATCACCGATCACGATGAAATAGAGGGCGCCTTGAGGGCACAGCGATACGTTCGTGAAAAAGAATTAGAGACAGAGGTTGTGGTTGGAGAAGAGGTCACTACTGCAGATGGCCATGTTTTGGGGCTTTTTTTGCAGGAATGTATACCCCGGGAACTTTCCGCTGCCGAAACCATAGACCTCATCCACGGCCAGGGTGGTCTGGCTGTGGCACCCCACCCATTTAGCTACCTCTGTCCCTGCCTTGGGAAGCAGATAGAAAAGCTCAGTCTGGACGGTGTAGAGGTGTTAAATGCAGCCCATCGTGACCCCTACGTGAATAAGTTAGCTCAGCAGGAGGCAGGTGGGTGTTTCGCACATATAGGCGGGAGCGATGCACACACATCAAAGATGCTGGGAGATGCTTTTACAGAATTCCCTGGGAAATCAGCTGATGAGTTATACCGTGCAATTCTACGAAAGGAGACAAATCCTGGAGGCGGACCCGCTCCGCTGCGACACTGGATTTTCTGGAGCATGGACGTTGCCCACGGCGTCTTCAAGAAGCTGATTGTCCCATTCCGAGAGGGTATGTGTAGCCAAAACGATCCTCTGGATGGGCTGTACCAGATGCGACACCGTAACAAGGTCATTGTGATAGGGGGGTGTATCGCGTTCATGGCGAGCCCTTTGCCCTTTGTGTGTGGCATGGTGGGTGAGGGGTGGATTCGTTGGAAAGGACGAAGGAAGTGGCAAGAAGTCAGCTCGGAATGGATAACCACGGAGGAAAATAGGTGAATATATGAACTCGAAACCAAAATGCTTTGATACAACATTCCAGGAATATGTTCTCTGGTTGCGTACAAAGCATCTGATCTATAAGTATGAAATCCTGGATAACGATGCGCTCTTTGGCTATGAACAGGAACTCATTTCGGATTTGAGGGTGGAGAATGGAGCCGAGTTCTTTTGGATAGCGAGATGTACGTAAACCTTTTTTGCGAACAAAAAGGTTTATCAACTATTCTTCAATAAAAGCGAGATTTGTGATTCACTCTATTGCCAAATAAATACTTCTCTGCTGCTCATATATATCACACCGCAAAATCACGTAAAAATCGAAAAGCTTATATAGCCTCTTAAATCTGCATGTATAGAGGTAAGTAAAAATGGAGAAAATAAAGGCGATAGGGATAACGGCAGTAGTGATAGTAGCGATAGCGACAATCGCAACCGGGACAGTTTTAGCGTCTGCGCAAGCAGCAGAGCTTTCGGGCGAACTGACAATCGCGGGTTCTACAACCGTGCTACCGATAAATCAGGAATGTGCGCGGCTTCTTATGGAAGAGAACCCCGATCTAAGAATATCTGTTTCGGGTGGCGGCTCGGGTCATGGTGTAAAGGCGGTAGGTGAAGGTGCGATAGATATAGGTGCAGCGTCAAGGGACGTAAAAGCGCAAGAGCTGGAGACGTATCCGGACCTGAAACCGGTAGTAATTGGAAAGGATAGCGTAGCTATTATCGTGCATCCGGATAACGCTGTAAGCGACCTGACGATGGAAGAGGCATCGAAGATATTCGCAGGTGATATAACGAACTGGCAGGATGTGGGTGGCTCGGATGAACCGATTCGTGTAATAACACGGGAAGGTGGCTCGGGAACCAGGGACTGCTTCGAGGATGCGGTGATGAAGCCATTTGATCGTACAATATATGGCAAAGCGTTGGTTAAGCCATCGAATGGTGAGATAAGAGCAACGATCAGCCGAGATGAGGCAGGCATTGGTTTTCTTTCCCTTGGATTCGTGGACGAATCACTAAAAGTGGTTAAAATAGACGGCGTGGCGGCAACAGTAGATAACGTGCTTTCGGGTGTTTATCCAATTTCGAGGAGTTTGTATCTCACAACGAAAGGGGAACCAAAAGCGTTGCCGAAAGCGTTCATAGAGTTCGTGTTGTCAGAAGACGGGCAAGTGGTAGTAGAAGATATGGGTTACATAAAAGTGTCCCCGGTAGAGACTCTAGCACAGATAGCGGCACCGACTACAACAGCAGTTGCAGCACCCGCAGCAACAGCAGCACCAACTCCGACTCCTGCAACACCAGGGTTCGAGGCAGTATTTGCCATCACAGGGTTGTTCGTTTATGCTGTGCTCAAGAGGAGAAAGTGAAGCCAGAAGGGGAATAGAATAGATAGATGAAAATAGTGCATATATCGGACATCCACGTAGCGGAACAGCATTTCCTGCCGGATTTGTTGGAACGAGTAATAAGGGACATAAACCGGATAGAGCCCGAGATTGTGGTTGTTACCGGTGACCTAACAGAAAACGGTTTTCAATCCGAGTTTAAACGCGCACGGCAGTATATCGAGCAGATAGAATGCAAAGTGAAAGTGGTGATACCCGGTAATCATGACGCAAGAAACGTTGGCTATCTAGGTTTCGAGGAGATATTTGGGCACAGATCAATAATAGAGAAATACAAGGGAATAACAATCGCAGGTATTGATTCCACGCAGCCAGACCT
>DAOUUS010000070.1 GCA_030668065.1 Candidatus Methanophagales archaeon | reverse complement strand
TTGGTTCACTATTCGGTAGATTATTGAAATTAGACGAAATGGAACGGCGTAAAGTGCTAGCGGCAGCGGCAGGTGCCGGAATTTCGGCTATGTTCAGAGCACCACTTTGCGGTGCGTTCTTCGGTATTGAAACGCTGTACCGACGTGATATGGAAATAGAGGCTTTGGTTCCTGCGATAATATGCTCTATCGCAGCGTATATCGTTTCCTGCACCGTCTTTGGATTTGGTAATATCTATGAAATAGGCGATTATGACATCACGGCAATGTTAACTCCTTTCTCATTAATTCTATTCCTGTGTCTTGGGATAATATGTGTTCCTTTTGCTATTACATTTACCAAATTATTGCAAGTATCAAGATCTTTTTTCTTCGACACATTGAAGGGTCCCGACTGGATCAAACCAGCAATAGGTGGACTTCTGCTTGGCCTCCTGTTCCTAATCGGTTATTTCATCCTGAATCCGCAGCAAGACGTAGAGAAAGGTATTGAAATAGCAAGCGGGATATTTGGTGGTGGCTATGGCTTTATACAACTGGCGTTCTATGGCAAGATTACGTTGAGCGTTTTAGCGTTTGTCGCGGTTGCAAAGATATTAGGGACCGCTTTAACTATGGGGTCGGGTGGTAGCGGGGGCTCATTTATACCGTCATTAGCCATGGGTGCGGCTGTGGGGGGGGTAGTAGGGCAGGTTCTCAGCTATTTCTTCCCGGCAACGGTGACAAACCCCTGGATATTTTCCCTTATCGGTGCTGCTGCTTTCTTCGGCGCTGCTGCTAATGCACCACTCACCGCACTTTTCATCGTGTGTGAAATCTCAGGTTCTTATACGCTCTTCGTTCCTGCTTTACTTGCTATAATACCGGCGTATTCGCTGGTAGGCAGAAGGACGATTTATCCGGAGCAATATGAAGTTAGGAAAGATTCACCGGCACACCGCAGGGAATTCATGGTTGATATACTGGAAGGCATAAAAGTGGCGGATGCCTATACGAAGAATTTGCTGAGCCTTCCTGGAACTAAGACCGTGAGAGAAGGTATCCATTTCGCGGAGAAAAAGGGGCACATAACCTATCCCGTGGTGGATGAAGCAGGGCGATTAGTAGGCATAACGAGCATAATGGACCTGGAAGAAGAAAGAGAGCGGGGGGGGGTCTATAAAAAGATAGCGCAAATGTGCAGGCGGGACGTGATAGTAGCCTATCCAGACGAGTTTCTGGAAGATGCACTACAAAAGATGGACAAATATAACGTGGGCAGGTTGCCAGTGGTAGCGCGAGAAAGAGAGAAAGAACTGATGGGAATAATAAGCCGATCCGATATAATAAGCGAACACTGCCGCAGACGGTCTCTTCTAAGGGATGATGGCACTTCTTGCAGGCGATGAAGAGAAAGACAGTTATTGAAAGTGCACATAAAGCAAAAAAACTTTAAAGGTTAAGGACGAATATAATAACTGCCCTTTTCGAAGAGTAGTATGACCTCGCCGAACGTGCGCAGGATGATTACTATGGCAAATAGAGGGCTACAAAACCAAGCCGTATTGTACGGTCCCTGCGGTATGCCACTCATAAGAGGGCGATGACCGTTTAGAGGCAACCACAATACGGTACATCTATTTGCTTAGTGGTACACATATCAAAAGCCGAATTTGGCACAACGAATGAATGGATACTGCTACACTGCTCTACAAATCCTGTAAGCATTTAACCCGATATAAAAAATCTGAAGGTCAAGAACATAAAGCTTTTAACTTTTGAGGGTAGATATTTACACTTGTTCGTATTTGTAGGTTTATAGATAAATACAGAGAAGGTGTATGAGTATGGAAGAAGGAGAGGTAAGAGGGGTTGTGAATGAGGCGGATTTGGAGATAGAGCGGTTAAAGGAGCGAAAGATGCGTGAAATGGAAGAAGAGATGAAGGCGATGAAAGTGGGGGGCGCAGAAGGAGAGGGGATGATAGACCGCCCGTTGATAATGGACGATGCCAGTTTTGTAGAGACAGTAAGAAAATATCCACTTATCATTGTGGATTGCTGGGCTGCATGGTGCGGACCATGCAAGATGGTTGCACCGGTAATAGATGAATTAGCAAAGGAATATGCAGGAAAAGTCGTATTTGGGAAGCTGAACGTGGATGAGAATCCCAAAATAGCTTCAGAATTTGGTATTATGGCTATACCCACGCTGTTCATATTTAAAAATGGTGAACCCGTGGATGTAATACAGGGCGCGATGCCCAAGCCTTATTTCGAGGCGAAACTAAAGGAATGGATGTAAAAAAGGAACTTTTCTACAGACAAGAGCGCTTTAGTAAAGGAACAAGAGAAGCGTTATAGGGGGGAACGCTCCCGGTACATGACTACAAGGTATGATATCCGCTAAAAATGGCAAGTACGAGGAGATAGAAATAGTAAGGAGGTTTGCTGATGTTGGATTACAGGTACAGCCAGAGGTTGTTGACTTATTAAGTCAGTATAAAGTGGAATGCGAAGCGGACGGGGGCCTGTACTTTAACATCAATGATATAGCAAAAAGTGTAGCTAATTCGTTAGAGCCTTCGGTATTCGTGATTTCCACAGAACAGATGGCTGCGTTTATCAAAGGTAACGGTGCAAAAGAGGCGGGAAAAAACAACGGATTCCAAAAGCAAGCAGCACCGGATATAATCAAATCGTTCTCCAATAATTGTGGAGGTGTGGACCAAAATAACTTCTTACTACAGTTTCTCAATAGATATGAGAGGATAGGTGCCATACTAAAAAAGCGGCTGAACTGTGGTCAGATACGATTCTTGCGGAATGCGAGAGTGGGAGAAGATGTTTCCGTAGTGGGGATGGTCGCATCAATAAATAAGACGGCAAAAGGGAATCTCCGGGTGGACCTGGAAGACCCGTCAGGACATATACCCGTAATCTTACATCCTCATGAGGAACTGGTCCAGGATGAGATAATAGGCGTTACCGGTACTCTACTCGAAGGCGGTTTTTTGTTTGGAAATCGGGTTATACTCCCGGATGTGCCTATTTCCTCGCCGTCTGCACAATCATCATTACTCCTACCGCACACATCTAAATCCGCTCATCGCTCTGAAGAGCCCGTATATGCTGTGTTTATTTCTGATCTGCATGTAGGCAGTAATACATTTCTGGATGAGACCTGGGCTAATTTCACTCAATGGCTAATTGAAGAATCAAAAAGAATCAATATTGCATATCTGATGGTTGCCGGCGATATTGTAGATGGGATCGGTATATACCCGGCACAGGAAGAGGATTTGTTAATTACGGATATAGGCGAGCAATATAAAATAGCGGGGGGATACTTTCACGATTTACCTTCGCATATACATGTAGTGGTCTCGCCGGGCAATCATGATGCCGTTAGAAGTGCGGAGCCACAGCCATCTCTGCCTGCGGAGTTCCAGGCGTATTTTCCTGATAATACGTACTTCGTGAGCAATCCTGCGTACATAAGAATCGGTGGCCGGCTGGTATTGATGTATCATGGTCAGTCGTTCGATGATTTTGTCAGCGCGGTATCGCGACTGAATTATTCAAAGCCCGAGGAAATGATGGTGGAAATGCTGAAAAAGCGGCATGTAGCACCAATATATGGGAACAGCGTTTCTATTGTTCCTGATGGACAAGACTACGGTGTGATAGACTTTGTTCCTGAGATATTTCACTGTGGGCATTCTCATACAGTCGGAATAGCGAAATATCGGGGTGTGCTACTTTTAAATTCGGGGACATGGCAATCACAAACATCGTATCAAAAGAAGTTTAACCTGAATCCCGTCCCCGGATGTGCAACGCTTGTAAACCTTTCCACGCTGAAGGCAAAGGTAATGGACTTCCGAGGAGGAGTTGGTGCGTGAACATGAATGTAAAGATGAGAGCACTGCGTAACGCAGTGGGACTACGCAACTGGTTACGGAGACGAGCTTACGGCGAATACGAGAAATTGCTGGAGGACGAGATTTTAGAGCGGAAATTGCCCGTGCACGTGGCGATAATCATGGATGGTAATAGGCGATACGCACATAAGATCGGTGTGTCCACGGAAGAAGCGTATCACTTCGGTGCGGAGATAACGGAAAATGTGATAGATTGGTGCTTCGATCTCGGCGTGGAACAACTAACGATATATGCGTTTTCTATTGAGAACTTTTGCAGGACGGATGAAGAGAGAGCACAATTATTTGATTTGATGTGCGCGGAATTTGAGAAGATCAGCATGGACGAACGAGTCCATAAGCATGGTGTGCGGGTAAGAGCGATCGGAAATACCCGTTTACTACCCGAATCGGTAAGGGCGGCAATAAGAAAAGCGGAACTCGCAACAGGGCAGTATACCAAACATAAGTTGTATATCGCGTTAGCCTATAGTGGCCGGATGGAGATAGTAGATTCCGTGAGAATAATAGGGGATAGAGTGAAGAGAGGTCTGCTATCTGTGGCGGAAATAGATGAAGAGACGGTATCACAGCATTTATACATACACGAAATAGAAGATGGAGAGTTGGTGCCGGAAGCGAAGGCTGCGGTGGATTTGATAATAAGGACTGGCGGCGAGATGCGGTTGAGCAATTTCGTGCCCTGGCAGGCGTTGGGGAATGAATGTGCCGCATATTTCTGCGCACCCTTCTGGCCCGAGTTCCGACGAATTGATTTCCTCAGGGCGATTCGGACGTACCAGGAACGAGAGGAAGAGGAAAGATTAAGCGCAGTCACCCGAGTTTTAAAATTAAACCGTTTCCTAGAACGTAAAGAGTTACCACTTGAATTTCACCATTAAAATGCAAAGTCTTTTTTTTGCTAGGTCGAATCTGCCATTCAAAGCGTTTACGTAATAATGTTCTTTTAAAATAAACATTACATATCCTCTATGGTAAACACAGGGTGGTTGCGAGATATGAGCGCGTGGAGAAAGATAATGGCCATTCTCGTGGTTGTAGTGTTCTTGTTAGTGCTCGCAGTCACGACAGCATCAGCCGCGAAAACGCTGGAAGTGCGTAAGATCGTCCAGAACGCGGATGACATAATTGTGGGTGATGACGTGACAATTCTACTCAATTTCAAGAACCCGTTTAAGCAGGAGATACCTATTCAAATAGTGGACAGGAATGTTATTGGTAATAACGGCCTGGATATACAATGTCTTGAAGCTACATTACCCGCAATGGACGAGCTGGTACTCGCTTACGAGCCGATAGTGCCGTTCAAAGCCGGTAAGTACACCTTAGATGCAGCGGCGATTTCGTTTACAAATCCTAATACCGGCGATAGGGAAGTGGTGGAATCAAACACAGAGAGCATAGAGGTGAAAGGAGATAGTACAATGCCGCAGGCACAGCAGAAACAGGGCATTACCACTATTTATCGCTGTGGCGGCACGAATATTCAATCCACGTCGTATTCCTCGTCTTCCACCAGCAGTTCGCTCAATATACAAATGGGCGGACAGCAATCAGGTAGTCAGCAGCAGGGCAGTGTAGAACAGCGGGTGGCGAATAATCAACTGAATCAGAATTCAGGACAATTGAAAAAAGAGCTGGAACAGGAAATGCAAAAACAGCAAGAGTTGGAGGAACAAATCAGTAAAGAGCTTGCTAGTAACTCGGAGTTCCAGCAATATGATGCCCAATTACGAGCTGCGGGATTCAATCAGACACAGCATTCTTTCAATCAAATTGCTCAAAACCATACACAGATAACCGTGCCCTATCGGAATGAAAGCGCGGAACGAAAGATAAAAGCGGATTACATACACGGTACTATCCAGAATGTTAGATTAGAAGAAAGCACACCCGAAGAGAAAGCCGAAAGCAAACTTTTGTGGTGGCTCCTTATACTCATTGCAGTGGTTATTGTTACTGGCTGGTACCTTTATGAAAAATATCACAAAAGTGCACAGAGACCAGAATTGCAGCCTATTGCCGTGGAATCCGCGCAAACCGTGGACTACGTGGGAGATGCAAGAAGGATGGTGGAAGAAGCGGAACTTTTATTCCGGAACAACCATGAGAAGGACGCATACGAGAAGATTTCACGTGCAATTCGGTTTTATTTCTCGTATAAACTCGGGCTAAATACGGAGTTGCTAAATACCGAGCTGTTAAATACTTTGAGTGCGAAAAGAGACCTGGACACGTATTCCAAAGTGAAAAGCTGCCTGGACTTGTGTGGCAAAGTGGAATTCGCTAGCTATAAGAGTAAAGAGAAAGATTTTCACAAAATAGTGGAAATAACTAAAGCGATAATAGTATAATAATCATAATGGAACCTTTAAGACACGTATTGATTGCAGTGAGTCTATTAGTCTCTGTGGTGATAATAGGGGCAGTAGGTTTTATGTATATCGAAGGGCTTGCGCCCTTAAATGCTTTATACATGGCTATCGCTACCGTTACCACCGTTGGATACGGCGACATCGTGCCTGTGACACCCGCAGGTAAAATATTTACGGCGGGATTGATCATATCAGGCGTTGGTGTAGCCTTATATGTGTTAGTCGAGATAATAGAATCTGTATTAGAAGGAAGATTAAGCAAAGCTTTTGGTATCGCGAGGGTAAAGAGAAGCGTGGCGAAGATGGATAAACACAAGATAATATGCGGTGGCGGACGTACCGGGAACATAGTAGCAGATGAATTTGGAAAAGAAGGTTTGGACTTTGTAGTGATAGAGCACGACACGGAAGTGGCAAAAGAACTGAGGAAGAAGGATATAGCTTTAGTGGAAGGCGATGCGACAAAAGATGAGACTCTAATAGAAGCGGGTGTGGAACGAGCTTCCGGGTTGGTATCCACGCTGCCTTCGGATTGTAGCAATTTATTGCTTTGTATTACGGCAAGAGACCTGAACACGAATTTGGTGTTAGTAGCGCGAGCGAGTTCCCAAGAGGCTGCTAAGAGGTTATACAGCATAGGCGCGAAAAACGTGGTGATCGTGGAAGAAATAGGTGGTAGAAGATTAGCGAGGAGCTTAACAAAGCCAGCAATCGTGGATTTCCTGGATTTCGCCACGACAGCCGGCGAGACCTCGTTAGAAAGCCTGAAAGTGGGGCCCGGCACGAAGATCGCAAATAAGAAGATAAAAGAACTGCGGATTAATGAGAAGATAGGTGCGACAATACTTGCGATCATACGGGATGATAAAGTCATATCTGATGTCGGACCTGAGGACGAATTACGGGTGGGTGATACTGTGGTGGTTATAGGGGAAAAAAAATCGTTAGAGAAGTTTGAGGAGCTGGATTCGTTCTGACAAACTTTTTTGCAACGCAAAAACCTTTACTAAAAACACGCTTACGCCGTTTGCAACGCAAAAACCTTTACTAAAAATACAATGTCCCTTGTTAAGAATAGCTCATTTGAAAGTGCTGTTCTCTACTCAAGACATTGTAAAAGCGGTAGATAAGAACTATGAGACGTGTAATCTGGTGGCTGATTGTTGGCACTAAGGGGGGTGTGAACCGTGCCCGTATTATCAGAGCGTTAAAGGATAGACCATACAACGCCAATCAGTTGGCGGAGTTACTGGGACTGGATTACAAAACGGTAA
>DAOUUS010000198.1 GCA_030668065.1 Candidatus Methanophagales archaeon | reverse complement strand
GTTTTATACAAACCACTACTTTTAGCTACTATGGGGTCTACGTCCTGGTCTAAACGATTTTGGACGATCCTTCCGGCTTATTCTTACTTTCTTGACATCCGGCATTTTCTCTTCTGTTATAGTTACCTCATTGCTTTTCATTACACGTCTAAAATTGTCATGATCTCTGCTTGCAAGGATACTAATAGCAATCCCGTCTTTACCAGCTCGTGCGGTTCGCCCAATCCGATGGATGTAATCTTTACTGTACATAGGAATATCGTAGTTATAGATATGCGAAACATCGGGTATATCAAGTCCTCGTGCCGCGACATCCGTGCATACAAGAACACGAACGTCATGTGAATGAAATTGCTTCATTGTCCTGTCTCTTTTATCCTGTGTCAGTCCACCATGAATCGCCTGTGCACCTATCCCTAGCGCTTTGAGATTGTTTGCAACAAAATCGGTATTTGAACGCGTATTGCAGAACACCATCACAAGCTCTGATTCTTCGTGGTTCAATAAATGGACTAACAACGAGAATTTCAAATTATCCGGGACATCATAGAAATACTGCGTTAATTTCCTCGGGTCCACATACGCTTCTGCCGATACACTAATAGGCTCTTTCAGGAATTTCCGCGCAAGAACCGTTATCTCACGTGAAATGGTAGCGGAAAACAATAGCGTCTGCCGGTCTTCTCGTGGACATTCCCGTACTATCTTCTTGACATCCGGGATAAAACCCATATCCAGCATTCTGTCCGCTTCATCTAAGACCAGTATATTTACCTTCCTTAAGTTAAGAGTCCCCCGTCCAATATGATCTAATATTCTACCGGGCGTGCCTACTACTACATCCGCTTTCCGTAAGTGCTCAATTTGTGGGTTTATAGATGCACCACCAAAAATTGCAACAATCTTTAAAGGTTTGTATTTTGAAAATGTACCTAACGCTGCTGCAACTTGCTGCGCCAATTCTCGTGTTGGCGTTAGTACAAGTGCCCGAATTCCTGTTCCCTTTTCTGCCTCTTGTATAATGTCCGCAGCAAATGCAAGTGTCTTTCCAGAACCTGTTGCCGCCTCTGCTATAACATCCTTCCCTGAAAGAATTAACGAAATCGATTTCTCCTGTATCTCTGTTGGTCTTTCAAACCGTTCCTCTTCTATTGATTTCAAAATAGGCTCAATAATACCTAATTCCTTAAAACCATTCATTTCATACTCAAGAAAAAAGTCTATTGCTTTCTCTTATTTACCTCTCTATATTATAGACTTATAATCTTACGACTATATAAAGGTTATACGACAGAACGTACAAAACGAAGTAATGTTTTGTGGTGATGGGTGCGAAGATATATACCAAAATCGTTAGGGCGCGGGCTTTATATAAGTGCCCACATTCTATCTAAGTACCTGAAGTCTTGTCTCTGCTTGAATCTATAGCGAAGAACCAAATAGGAGGACAAAAATGGCGAAGAACAAGATATACATAATTGACGTCACGAACCGTGACGGAGTGCAGATGTCGCGATTGGGATTAGCGAAATTAGAGAAGACTCTGCTGAATTTTTATCTGGACGAAATGGGCGTTTTCCAGAGCGAGTTCGGGTTCCCGGTCACACATCACGAAACGAACTATTTAAACGCCAATCTGGAGTTGGTGGAGTGCGGAGCACTGAAACGCATACGACTCGCCGGGTGGTTAAGAGCAATGAAAGTAGATGTCGAAGAAGGTTTTCGGCTGGTACCGAAGCTGAAGCACGTTAATTTGAGTATATCTACGTCCAAACAGATGTTAAAAGGTAAATTCAAAGGAAAATATAGCTGGACCGACATATTAAACCTGATGTGTGAAGCGGTAGATGCTGCTAAGGCACATGGCGCCGAGTCTATAGGCGTAAACGCTGAAGACGCATCAAGGACATCCCTAAAATGTCTGGTCGAATTTGCCGAAGCTGCGAAAGAACATGGAGCAGATAGGATAAGATACTGCGATACATTGGGCTATGACGACCCGTTCACAATCTACGAACGGATAAAAACGCTTGTAGAAGCGGTGAGTTTGCCAATCGAACTTCACTGTCATAATGATTTGGGCATGGCAGTTGCATGCTCTGTCGCAGGTGCCAAAGCCGCGATAGACGCAGGTGTGGATGCGTACATCAACACTACGGTGAATGGCATGGGCGAACGAGCCGGCAATGCAGACTTGGTATCCACAATTCTTGCGATTAAGAAGGCCAGCGGGTTTGAAAATAAATATTTCCTGGACAAGCATATTGATCTGAGCCAGGCGTGGAAGATCTGCAAATACGCTGCACTTTCTTTCAAGATTTCCATTCCATTCAACCAGCCCGCGGTAGGCGCTAACGCATTCGCACACGAATCAGGAATTCATGCAGACGGTGCACTGAAAGATAGCAGGAATTATGAACTGTATGACTACACAGAAGTTGGTAGGGGGCATATCGAGCAGATTGAGACCGGTCGGCTCATAACAGCAGGGTCATACTCGGGGATAAAAGGGTTCAAGAACGTGGCGGGTAGATACGAGCTGAAATTCAAAGATGACGAGGAAGCACGGAAGATATTAGAGCTCGTGCGGTATGCGAACGTACACACACAGAAACCCGTGACCGAAGACGAGATGAAGTTCATTGTGAAGCATCCAGAGCAAGCCCGGAAGTTCCTGACGTTTCAACCCTGATGGAACGAATAGCGTTAAACTTAAATCCTGAGCTCCAAAACATAAACAATATTAAATTGCGTTACTTCGATACTATTAGTAATGTACGGAACAACAAGAAAAGCACATGAGAGTCTCTTATCTATCGTTGTCGGAACATAGGTGCACTATCCAATTTTATGACTGTAACTTCAGGTGTAAAACGTGCTTTGCGCCTAATAACGGGGCATACACAGAAGTAACGCCTGAGCAGTTGGCAGCACGGCTCAAACAATTTGATGTGGAAGAAGTGATGTTAGCCGGTGGCGAACCGACTTTATACAAAAAGGAGCTTTTAACGTTTATTAAGTTGTGCGATACAAAAACAATTCTCTCGACCAACGGTTTTCTTCTGGATACCGAGTTCATAAGAGGCATGGAATACGCAAACCTGGACGAGGTTCATATAGACATGAAAGCATATTCTCACGAGTTACACGTGCGATATACAGGGCACACAAATCAGCGAGTTTTGGATGCGATAAAGCTACTGAACACGAGTGAATTACGTTTCGAGGTGGCCACAGTCTTTATTCCAGACTTTATAGATAATGACGAGATAGAGCGAATAGCTAAGTTCCTAGCGAGCATTGATGCTAAAATCAAGTACAAAATCATAAGGTACGTTCCTGTTGACCGTATATCACGGCGACCCACGGAAGAAGAGATAAAAGGTGCGGTATCAATCGCGGAAAAAAATCTATGCCATGTAATATCTTCTCTTGAGGTGCGTTCACATCCATTAAAGAGCATGCGTTTATATACTATATTACAATGATCAGCCACATTATAGTCTCTTCTTTGATATATGCCCTTTACTGGATGGCACGAATTGTACCGGTCATAGCCCTAGGCGTATTTGTAACGAATTTCGCCGTTAACAACGGGCTGATGCACAAATTTGACCGGTTAATAAACCCGATTTCACGTAACGCGCATATCAGCACAATATCTGCGCTAGCGGTGGTAACGTGCACGTTCAGCACGGTTGCGGGTTACTCAATGCTCGTGGACGGTCTGACCGAGAAAACCATATCAGAGCGCGAAGT
>DAOUUS010000173.1 GCA_030668065.1 Candidatus Methanophagales archaeon | reverse complement strand
CACGACTATAGCATCAGCACCATTGGGATCGCCTTTTTCATCCACGACACTATATCCTACGCCTTTTATCTCCTTTATCTTCCTCGCTTCACTGGCAACAGCTTTCGGCACGTACAACATCTCAAAACCTCGGTCTCTGACCGTGTACGCAAGCAATTCAATAAATGGCGTACATACCGCTACCGAGCCTGCGAATACTACCTTAGACCCTTCGTTCACATCAGCCGCAAGTCCTCTAAAAGTTCCCGTAAATCCTACTATTCCGCTCTTCTTTTCCATGTTTTTTCCTTCACCCCTATCGTATAGACTACCGACATGTATGGAGTAAGGTTATTAAACACATAAAAACATTTTGTTTTATTATTAAAAATAGGAAACGAGCGATGCCGAAGATAGTAGAAGTCTTTGATACCACTTTAAGAGATGGAGAACAAACACCGGGGATTGCATTCACGCGGGAGCAGAAAAGAGCGATAGCAATGCAGTTGGACCGGTTGGGTGTGGATATAATAGAAGCAGGATTCCCTATTAGCTCAACAAGGGACAGCGAAGCTGTGAAGCTTATTTGTGACCTGGGGCTATCCTCGCAGATATGTGGTCTGGCAAGGCTGTTAACAAAAGACATAGATGCTTGCATAGATTGCGGCGTTGATATGGTACATATATTTGCACCCACGTCGGTGATTCAGCGTGAGCATACGACAAAGATGAGCGAGGACGAAGTAAAAGAGCAAGCGTATAAGATGGCGCAGTACGTCAAAGCCAACGGCTGTTTATGTATGTTCTCGGCGATGGATGCGACACGGACTGATTCAGATTATCTAATTGACCTGTATAAAACCGCGGAAGAAGGTGGTGCCGACATCCTGAATGTTCCCGATACCGTGGGTGTGACAGAGCCGTTTGCGATGTACGAGCTGGTGGATAAGATATATCAAGCGGTGAAGACGCCGATAAGCATACATTGCCATAACGATTTTGGGCTCGCAGTTGCGAACAGCCTGGCTGCGGTAAAAGCGGGTGCGACAGAGGTTCAAGTAGCAGTGAATGGTCTGGGCGAACGCGCAGGAAATGCCGATCTCGCAGAGACTGTGATGGGCTTGAACGCGATATACAAGCTGAAAACGAATATAAAAACTGAGTTATTATTCGAGACCGCAAAGCTAATTGAACGTTTCTCGGGCATTCAAATACCAATAACACGGCCCATTGTCGGTGAAAACGCATTCGCTCATGAGTCCGGAATTCATGCACATGGTGTGATAGCAAAGAGCGATACTTTTGAGCCTGGGATAATGACGCCGGAGATGGTGGGGCATCAGAGACGAATTGTACTTGGGACGCATACGGGAAGACACTCGGTCGAGCAGAAATTATCGGAAATCGGTGTATCGCCAACTAACGAGCAACTGGAGGAGATACTTGAGCGCGTAAAGGAACTCGCGGCAAGCGGTAAAAAAGTCACTGATGACGACATGTTCACGATGACAGAAGTAGTAACAGGGGAAGTCGCGAGGCATGAGCGAGCGGTAACGCTAAAGGAGCTCTCGGTGATGACCGGTAACAATTTGATACCCACGGCATCGTTGAAAGCGGTGGTACGAGGAAAAGAATGTATGAGTGCGCAGATGGGGATTGGACCTGTGGATGCGGCGATACATGCGGTTCAAGAGATAATACGTGGTGAGATCGGTGGTGACGTGAAACTGAAGGATTTCCGGATAGAGGCGATAACTGGTGGGTCCGATGCACTTGCAGAGGTAATTGTGGGTGTAGAGAAAGGTGGTAGGACTGTAACGGCACGTGGCGTACGCGAAGACATCGTGATGGCTTCGGTAGAGGCTTTTATCAATGCGGTGAACCGGTTGATGCAAGAATGAAAGCCACAAAACATCTGCGACTATCTTCTTCGTCAGTCCTTCTTTAATTTATAAGCTAAAACCAGGGGGAGACTCAGCATACCAATAAGTATGTTTACGTTTAATTCTCCTGTCCGATTAAATGTAATTAAAACCATACCACCCACAAAAATCGAGGTTAAAGTGAGAGCAGAAATCGAATAAGAAACAATTTTTTCACGAAATGAGAAGTCATCAAAGTCTCTGATGCCTTGATTCTTACCCAATTCACAGCGGCGCTGAAAAATTCGTTTAATTGCGCCCATAGCAATTAGACTTAGCCATGTACAACCGACGAAAGTTAATAATATGAGCAGTAGTTCTAACTGATAGTGCGTAAAAAAAACTAGTGCGGAAATATAAATCGGTATTACTAATCGTCTCAAATACTTCTCAAATGTACTCATTTCTTTTGAGACACCAAATTTTATTCTCAGTTGATACCAAAATTCTTCTTTAAACGCAACTAAGAATTCTTTCTGTTTCATATCTTTAAATAGAACCACCTAATTATTTAAGCATCGAAATCAAACGTAACTTTAAGGGGCGTGGGGAAAGAGATGGATAAAGACAATTTACTTTCTATTGCAGTTCTTGGTGTCGTAGTGATAGCGGTTATTTTAGCTGCCGGGCAATTTGTTGGGGACGATGTGAAAAGCGTGATAAGTGTTAGCGGTACTGCTGCAGTGTCAGTAATGCCAGATAAAGCGGACATTTTTGTGAAGATCGAGACGTTAGAAGCAACTGCTGCGGATGCGCAACAAAAAAACGCTGTGGTTACTAATAATGTTATAGCAGCCCTGGAGGGGGCAGGGGTTAATGAGGACGATATTGAGACCAGCAGCTACCGGTTATACCCCAAACAAAAATGGGATAAAGATACAGAAACGTACGTGAACGTGGGTTATGAAGTCCGGCATATTTTAAAGGTGGAGACGTTAAAGGTAAAAGAGGTAGGTGATTTAGTGGATACCGCGGTTGGAGCAGGTGCTAATGGCGTGGATAGTGTTAGTTTTAGCCTGACAAAAGAGCTGCATAAAGAAGTAACTGGACAAGCGTTGGATAATGCGTCTTTAGATGCTCAGAATAAAGCAGAATCGGTTAGTGAAAGTTTAAACGTGAAACTGGGTAAAATATGCAGGATAAGCGAGTCAAATTTCTTTTACGAGCCATATGATTATTATCCAAGAGATGTGGAGATGAAGGCGATGGCGGGGGCGGCGAATGAGGCTACGGCGATTTCGCCGGGTGAAGTAGAAGTAAAGGCGAATATAGCTGTAGAGTATGAACTAAGGTAATTTTTGGGTCTTTATTTCATTGCGTTTGTGCTTGTATATACAGTATAACTTCTAAGTATTTAGGACGCAGATTCACACGTATTCACACTGATTTGATTTCTTCTGTGTTAATCTGCGTTAATCGGTGTCAACAATTATTTTTCTGATTCGTCTATCTTATAGATTATTCGATACTTACCAACCCTCTTCTTCCATTAGTTCCTTAAATCTCCTTTCAAACCAATTCCTGAATATGGATCGCTTAAAATCGTCTCGACCGCTTCTATAGCCCTTTCTTTTACCTCTGCATTGAGCTTCTTCTCTTGTTTCAGGAACGTCTGCAAAAAACGTGCTTTGTACATCTTAATAGCACTTCTATCACTTCGAGTATATGAATATTTAAAGAATAGTTTAGTTGCTTGTACATCATCACCTTAACAGCACTTCTATCTCTTCGGGCTTGGCATCTACATAATCACCATTTTTTAGTTCTTCCTCACCTTTTTTTAACCTTTTCAATGTCGCCTCGTCCATGAGCACCTCCAGTGTTTCAAGAATCTGATCTATCTTCTCATGTGCGTCATAAATATCTTCGAGCATCTTCCTTGGTATTTGAACTGTCTCCATAACCGTAGAATACCGAGATTGTCATCTCAACGGTAAACAAACATATTTATAGTATCTATTTATTTAAGTAACAGGAAGGAGACGAATACTTATGATGAAACGAGCGAGCCTCAAGATAATAGGGAATGTGCAGATGGTCGGATTCCGTACTTTCATCAAGAATGTTGCGGATTCGCTAAATGTAACTGGTTTTGCCGTGAATGAGACTGATGGTAGCGTAAAGGTAGTTTGTGAGGGTGACGCAGAAGCGATAGAAGGGCTAATCAATGCACTAAAACAAAATCCACCGTCATTTACGCGTATAGAAAAAGTAACGGCGACATACGAGGACTACAAAGGCGAGTTCATTCGTTTCGAGAGGCACGGTGCCGATGTTCCCGGAGAAGGCGAGACTGAGATGGTGGCTTTGATGCGGAGTTTCAATAAGAAAGGCGAGGTGATGATAGGCT
>DAOUUS010000060.1 GCA_030668065.1 Candidatus Methanophagales archaeon | reverse complement strand
ATTTACCCATATTTAGAAAATAATGTTAAAAATGGGTTCAATACAATTTTAAATGATTATAACAAAAATTATATGAATAAGAGGCATGCGTAATGAATTGATTTAATAAAAGAGGTTGAATAGGTGTGCTTCCAGAGGCTCAACCTTAAATTCAGACGTTATAATTGAGCTTAGGAAAATGAAGATACAAGACGAGACATTGAGAAAAACATTTGAACTGGCTGTAAGAAAATTGCGTAACAGAGACATTTCAGAAGAACTGGCTGAGATAGAGGAACAAGAGAAGCGAGAAGAAATGAAAATTCTGTTGGGGCTGCTAAAGGGATTCTGATTGAAATTTTAAGTTTAGGTCATATTCATAAGCTGTTGTTAGTTTCTATCAAATAGCCTTTCCGCTTCGTTCATTTCATAGAAGGTGTATAATTTGGATAGACAATGAAAAAAGCGGCAAAAAGTCAAATTTGAGTGTTGCTCTTTCTGTGCATCACGCATTTAGCCGCGAACGTCCCCGCACCTACACCATTATCAATATTTACCACTGCCAATCCCGGTGAGCAACTCTGCAACATAGCTAAAAGCGCGGCAATACCTTTTCCACCTATGCCGTAGCCCACAGACGTAGGAACGCCTATCACAGGCATGTCCACGAGACTCGCAACCACCGAAGGCAACGCCCCTTCCATACCCGCAACCACAACCACAGCCGCTACATCTGCGGTTACAAACTCTTCAAGAGGCTTCACCAACCGGTGTATGCCCGCAATACCCACATCGTAAACTGTTAGCACTTCGCAACCGCAGACCTCAGCAACCACCCGCGCCTCTTCGGCAACCGGTATATCCGCGGTTCCTGCTGCGATTACACCGATTTTACCTCGTTTGGTGAACTCATACCCCTTCTTCTTTACTAATATCGTATTCGCAACTTCGTTAAAATCCACCTCTAAATCTTCTTCTGTGATACTGTTTTTTGCTTTTAGTTCTGCTACATCTTCGTGACTCGCCCGACTTATTAACGCAAAGCCCTTTGCCGTTGCATGTGCCAATGCAATATCCGCCACGTCAGCACTTTTTTTCCCCTCGGCAAACACTATTTCGGGTATCCCCGTCCTGTACTGCCGGTTCAGGTCTATTTTCGCGAAGTCCCCTAACCTTCCTATGCCATCTAACTTTAGTTCTCGTGCAGCCTCTTCTGTGCTTAATTTCCCGCTCGCGAATCGTTTCAGTATCTCTTCCATTTAACTTTAGTTCTTGTATATAAGTAGCTGCTACCTATTTACGACGCAGATTTACACGGATTTACGCAGATTTGTGTTCTTCTGCGTTAATCAGCGTTAATCTGTGTCAACAATTATTTTTGGATTTTATGCTTTCTTGTTTATTTTATGCTCTTCCGCACCCGGTACGCAACTACAAACAGTACCGCGAGTGCAAATACCGCCTCGAATCCGGGTAGGCGTCTTTTGGATTTGGGTGACGGTCTCGGTATAGATGTGGCAGTAGGCGTTGGTGTCTCAGTAGGTGCGACTGTACGAGTAACGGTAGGCGTTTGTTTAGCAGTAGGCGTTGGTGTCTGAGACGCAGCACCGGGATAATCATCCGGATCTTTCCAGTCTGTTCCCAGGAACATTTCTACCATGTCGCTGTAGCCATCTCCATCTGTATCTCGAGATGACCCGCCACCTCCGCTGCCGCCACCACCACCTCCAGTGCGACGGGGGGGGTACTCCTTCGTATTCACTATAATCGTTCTACTTGCGTTATTATTCGTCTCATTCGATTCTTGGATTACATCACAAGAATCTGCGAATACTCTCATATCGTGCTTGCCCGAGACCGAAGTCCACGTAATCGTGGCTTTGGAACTCGAAAGAGCGTTTACTGATATATTCGTTGCATTCCCTATCAAAGCACCATCCACAAAGAACGATGTGGTAAAATCGCTTGCCGCTGACCACCCCGTATTGTTTATAACTGCTGTTATTGTCACCGACTCGCCTTCTGTTGGGCTTACAGGCGAGAATGAAATATCTGTTGTGCAGAGTTCAGGTTTCGTTTGCACTGTAATTGCCTTTTCCGCTTCGTTATTCGTATCATTTGATTCCACTATTTCATTTCCGGCATCAACAACAACGCTAATGTTGTGCACTCCCGATGCCGCTGTCCACAGTATCGAAGCGTTTGAAGATGAGTTAGCACGTGCTGAAATGATAATATCTCCAATCAGAGCAGTTCCGTCTGTGAAAGACACCGTGAAGTTGTTTGCGTCTGCACCGCCAATATTATGCACAATTGCTGTTATGTTTACGTTCACACAATCATCTTCTGCTGGATTTACAGGCACGAAAGATAGGTCCGAGGCATTGAGCGTTAGGTCAGCCAGCAGCGCTGGGCCACCCGGGTCTGAGATTACGCCATTTGCACGTCCGTCAGCATCTCCAACTCCGCCATCTTTGAGAATAAACGTTAATAGGTTATCACCGTCATTATCGGCCATTGATATGTTGTCCCAACCTCCTGACTGTGAACTATATTTCCAGTATTGCGAATTAGCCGCCAAATCCGCTGGCAATTCTAGCGTTACGGTTACGTTATCACCGGATTTTAGGCCACCAATAATGAATGTAAAGAAACCATGCGGGAATATAATTTTTGGCTTACCCACTTGTGGCAACGAGGATTCATTTACGGCCGCTGCAGAACTAAAGTAACCTTTATCTATGGAAAGAGTGACTATCCCGGTACCAGTAGCTGTTTCTATTCGCTTTTCTGTGATTTCCCACAGGCTTTCCCACAGGTTCTCGTGCATGAACGGATAAAAATCAAAACCAGCCGCAGGATGTGGTATCTCTGTATCGCCTATCCCATCACCGGCGATTGCATGCTTTCCGGTTCCACTGCCATCATCCACGCCTGTATAATCCGACCAGTAGTTGCCTTCCGGAAGAATTGTGTGATTCCATAGATTCCGTTCCGGCTTATCGTCTGCCGCATTAATGGTATTGTTCATGAGATTATTATGGTAAATTTGGTTATTCTTCGAGTTCTCCATGAAGATGCCGTAGTTACCGTTTGAACTCAACGTATTACCCACAATCTCGTTACTATTAGCATAATGCAAGGAGAGACCGCGTTTGCCATTAAAGTCCACGATATTATCCTCGATTTTGTTACCGTTTGAACCCCAATACAGGAAGATACCAAAGATACTGTTTGCATTCACGATGTTTCTCTTTACTATATTGTTTCCGCACAAAAACGATAGTCTAATTCCCTGTGTGTTATTCGTGACTCTATTGTCCGTGATGTTGCAGTGGTCCACGTCCCTGCCAAGAGCTATTCCCGCTGTTTTGTATGAGTAGTATGGATGCTTTGCAACTGCTCCGGTAACCGTAAACCCCTGTATAGTTACATTATCCGCGGTTACCGTGAAGACATGTTTGGAAGAACGTGCAGCACGAACAAGCGTTTTCGCGTAACCATTCTCTGAGCGGATGGTTAACTCCTTGCCAACCACCACATTTTCGGTGTACGTGCCATCTCTAACAATTATGGTATCTCCTGCGGTTGCATTATCCACAGCATCCTGTATATTTGTGAAATTTGCACCGCCACTGTCATCTACATACCACGTCTTTTGTAATGCCCCGTCCTCAGCCACCGTTACCGCCTGATCCCGAAACGTTACATCCGTAAAGTTCCAGCCGCCACTCTGACATCCCACAAAAATAGTGGCTATGCCTGTTTCATTTCCAGATAGTAGTGCGGTTGCCGTGCCATTGTCATCTGTGATTACGTTAATAGACCTGCCGGTATTGCTTTCATTCCCTACTTCCGTAAACCCACCGAGTGCCGTCCACATATGCACAGTCTCATTATCCGCCGGTTCACCACCCCTTTCAGTCCCTTCAGGCCACGAGACCACTACATTTATCTCCGAAGTGGAAACGCCATCGGCAAGTATTTCAGCGGGATTCGCATTAATTGTCACCCAGTCACTCACCCGGTCACCTTCCGTTCCCGGATCACTTGCCAGAGCAGGAACCACCAATAAAACTATTACTAAGACTGTCCAGATACTATATTCTTTAGCCATTTGTTATGCACTCCTTTTTTTTCATCGTTTAGGTTAACTTCGATTTATACGGCGGGTGCTTATGAGTCCCAATTTGTACAGTCACCCACCCACGAATTTCACTCGTTTCGACAGCTTATTGGATAACGGCAACTGCCGGAATGGCTTGCCTTTTATTTCTTGCTCTACTCGTGTTTTCAACTCAAGAACATCCATCTCCTGTTTTTTCCCTTTTTTCGTATTTCCGTACGATTCGCCCCTGATTGTTACACTCAACGTCTTCGTCTCCACCTCCTTATCTCCTACCACGGCAACGTAAGGTATCCACTCACGACCTGCATCCCTTATCTTCTTCGATACCGTCTCTTCGCGGTCATCCACGTCCACCCGTAACCCTGACAGAGCCGGTAGAATGCTCTCGACATATTCTAAATGCCGTTCTGCTATCGGAATTAGCCGCACCTGTGTCGGCGAAAGCCAAAGCGGAAACATCGGCGGAATGCCACGTTCTTTTTCCAAATACGCTTTCTCTAATAACGCATACATGCACCGCTCTATCGCACCGCTCGGCGAGCAATGCAGTATAATGGGCCTTTTCTCCGCACCGCTTGTATCTATATATTTTATATCATAGCGTTCCGCATTCTCCACGTCTATCTGTACCGTGGATAACGCAGACGCTTTTCCTAACGCATCCACGAAATTGAACTCAAACTTGAGCACGAAATAGAAAAACCGCTGGTCCCACATCTCTATCAAAACGGGCTTACCCGCTATATTCACCAAATCCGTTATAAAGTCCTTATTCGCATCATAAAAATCCTTTGTGAATCGTATCGCCACTTCGTAGTCACTTGATGAGAATCCAATACTGTCTAAAACACGCATGCCTAGTTCATACTGCATCTTGAACTCATTTAACGCTTCGTCCATGTCGCGGCAGAGCGTATGCATGTCCGGCATCGTGAACTTTCTCAAACGGCGCAGTCCTACAAGTTCCCCTCGTTTCTCCTTTCTAAACGAAGGAGCAAGTTCAAACATCTTCACTGGCATGTTCTTATACGATATACTCATGTCTTTACTCATGAGGAACTGCCCGAAGCATGCTGCGAACCGTAAGAACAAATCGGGCTTAGCGCCTTTACCCACCATCGAATACTGCCTCGCCGGGAACCGTTCAATATAATCTTTCAGCGCGGGATGCTTTACACTGTACATAATTGGCGTCTCGACCTCAGCAGCACCGTATTCCGCTACTGTCGTCCTCACATAATCCTCTAATAGCGTCTTTATCAGCTCGCCCTTGGGATAAAACCTGAGATTACCGGGGTCGGACGAGGGTTCATAATCCGCTATTTCCAATCTCTTCATTAGTTCTACATGTGGCGGTACCTTATCCACTGCGCGGCGCTTCTCGCTTTCATACAGGAAGAACTGCCGCAAGTTAGCTTGTTCCGCACCAAAATCGAACTCATCGGCTGGTATTAAGGTTCCCTGATCATCCATGACGAAGAACTGAGATTCTGCTTTCTCTTCCGCTTCTAACGCTTTTGATTTCGCTTCTACTTCTTTTACTTCTCCGACTTCTGCACCCTCAAGAACCGTTATCTTGCGCGATAGCTCGGACAGTGGATGTCCCTTGCATCGAAGCGTGAACGCTTTATACCACCCAAAAGGTGCCTTCTTCACTTCCATACCCTGCGCATGCAAATTATCACGCAGTGCTCGCAGTATCTCCACGCTCTTATCAGGCGAAGCCAGTTCAGAACTCAAATGCGCATACGGATACAGAACGATTCTTTCCGCACCGACCTTATTGAAGATAGAAATAGTTTCTTCCGCGGCTTTCGTCACCACATAATCCACGTTCTGCTCGTCTTCGTGCTCCACAGCAATGAAAACGACTAAAGCTTCTTCTACACGCTCACTTTTCGTTTCTAGCTCTTCCGCGACCCTCGTCTTCTCTTTTGCTTCGTATTCTATATAATCCGAATGTATGAACAGCAGTTGCAATTTTCACGCCTCTTATTATTTTAGGAAAGTATAAAGTATTAGACTCTACATACTAAAATTTAACATCGAAAGTAGCATGGAACGAATAGAACTAAAGACACGGGAAAGTACCGAACTCGTTGACATTACCGAAAAGGTAAAAGAGCTAGTAAAATACACCGGTGTTGAATCCGGAATCTGCGTTATATTCACAAGACATACCACTTCCGGCATTATAATAAATGAAAACGAGGCGGGGATGAAACAAGACATCGTCACGCTTCTGAACGAGTTAGTCCCGAAAGGTAAGGGCTACCTGCATGATAGGATAGATAACAATGCGCATTCGCATCTCAGGGCGGTTTTGCTCGGTACAAGTGTGTCTATTCCGGTAGATCGTGGAGAGTTGGTTCTTGGCACGTGGCAGAGTATCTTCTTCGTTGAGTGTGACGGGCCACGAAGGCGAGAAGTATGTGTGAATGTCGTTTAAGGGTAGTGTTTTTGTTTGTGTGAAAAAGATTAGGTCTGAAAATCTATCCCAAGGCGAAAAATCAGATGCGTTAGTTGCGGGCGTGGATACAGAAAGCAAACAAACAACGTTGTATTGCTGTCCTTAGTTTAAATCCCAATAGCCCCCTCTAACGTGTCCTTTTTTATCGCTACTTTAATAACATCTCTGATTTTTGTAGCATTAGTACGTCCTCAGTGCTCAGCTTTTCTCCGTCTCTGAACCTTTCATAAATAGTTTTTGCTTTCTTCCTCGCTTCCACCCGCTCCTGGAAGCCCCAATCTTCTTGTACTTTACGCTGCAACCCTGTTACTACATGATTGAAGTCCTTTACGTCACGGAGATACTTCAAGTGTAACCGATGTGCTTCATCCGCAGCCTCTTGTGCCTCTAAAAAATGCAGGTGTGCAGTATCCGCCTTATCTCTTACCCTATCCGCTTCCTTAAAGCATCCCACCATCTTATCATGGCACTCATGTGATAGCTTCACATGCGTTAATACCGCTTCGTGGTGCTTATCCGCTTCTTCCTTGTGTTTTTGCGCATTCTTCAGCAATTCCTTCAACTCTTGGTCCTTCTCCCACTCCTGCTGCATCCTGGCAAAATCCTTCCTCAGCTCCGTAATCTTCGCTACTAATTTCTTCTCTTTATCCTTACTCAGCACTTCTACCTGCTGCTTCAATTCTAACTCATCTATCTTTTCTCTAAGCCCTTCGAAAGTTTGGATACTCTGCATATCATTCTTTTTCCGCAGCTTCTCCACCATCGAATAGTACTTAGACGCTTTTCTATTTAACTCGCCGCGCTTTGCCTTATTTTCCTCTATAACCGTTTCATAACCTTCTCGCTGCGTACGGTACCCCTTAGCTTTCTCGACCGCAACTCTTATCCGGCCATTCAATTCGTCTCTTAAATCTGCCCACTTACTCGCTTCAGAATTTAATCCCGTCCTTTTGCTCTTATATTCTTCCGCTTTTTTTATTACTACTGCTCTCCTTTCTTCTAACTCATCAAGCATCATTACATCTCACCGTCACTCGTCTCATCGCTGTGGAATCTTCAACTACTTCTTCGCTGAACTTCCCCTGCCACATCCATTAAGCTTCCTTATAACAGTTAATTATCTATCCTTTATAAATACATTCATTTTTTTTACAAAATCGGATTTTCATACGCATCGCCCTCATCGAAGCAATAATGAACATGACAAAAATCATTCTTTAATTCTATAACTTCGTCCTTCACTCTGTTTTCATCTTCTTCATCTATCACTACTCGTTTTAGAAGAGCCGCAATCGCGTGCATCTCTGATTCCTTCATCCCTAGTCTCGTAAGCTCCTGTACGCCCAGCCTAATCCCGGAAGGATTTTCCGGGGCTTTGTCGCATGGGAACATATTCTTATTAGTGATTATATTTGCTTTTTCCAAGTTCTTAGCGACTTTATCGCCACCTCCGAAGCTGCGAACGTCAACTGCAATTTGATGCGATTCGGTAAATCCTTTATGCTCGCATAAAACATCGAAACCTTGCTCGTATAAAAACTGCGCCAACCGTTT
>DAOUUS010000294.1 GCA_030668065.1 Candidatus Methanophagales archaeon | reverse complement strand
GGCTTTATCCTGGTTCGATAGCAGATACTCGGTTGCCGTTTCTATTGCTTCTGAGTTTTGTGATTGGTTGGATACGGACAATGCCGAGATTGCAAGTGCGGTGGCATAAGGGCTGCTCCGGTTCTCAGTTCGGTCTTTATACGGGAAACCGCCATCACCGAGTTGATTTCGTTTCAAGAACTCGGTTGCTGTCTTGACGGACTCGTTGTCGGGGTTTGCAATGCCGACTGCGAAAACCGCTTGTATCGCGAGCGACGTGAGTGTAACACTACTCTTTTCTTCCGTATACCAGCTCCAGCCGCCATCTTCTTTGTTTTGTGCGGCCATCAGATTCGCAGCGGTATCATTGATGATTGAATTCCGCTCTCCCGCAGCGGACAGAGCGATGAGTGCGAATATGTCATCGTCCAATCTCGTGTCACACCCAAATTGTTCATGATCGAAGAAGGAATAGAGAGTATTCACGAAATTGATGCCCGAGAAATCACGGGGGTTTTCGCCTATTGATGATATTGCAATAGTTGCAACCGCCCAATCTCTAACTTTTGTGCTGTTAAAAATAGCGTTAGTGTGGCGTTCGAGGTTTGTGGTCATTGTTGCCTCCATGAGCTCATAAAATGTAGTATTCAGTGGTGCTACTGTGACCACGTGGCAATACGAAACAGAATCCAAATCTCCTGATTCATCCTCCAGATATGCAAAAGAGCTCTCAGTCGCATTTATTCGCCGTTCGACAGAAATGTCATATGTTCTTTGGTGTGTAACGACGCTTAGCGTCACGTTATTATTAATCTTGCTAGTCTCTTCTATCCGACCCTCGGGATCTATTTCTATTAACAGAGTTATAGTTTTAGCCACGTCTGAAAAGTTATAAAGGCTGTAAACGGGTATGCTTTCTTTTGGTGCGATTACCGTCTGTAAAGGTACGATCTGTATATTTGTGCGTGTACCGTTTGCCGTGATGGATAAAGAGATGTTAGCATCACCATAGTAATAAGCTGTTCCGTCGTTTTTCAGGGTTATAAATAGCGGGCTTTCTTCTTCTGCATAGATAAAAGCAGGAATTGTTATACGTTCGACAAGCAAGTCAGGCAAGTGCGAAGAGTTGTTTGTCTGATTAGCATCAGTTTCTGAGGTATATACAGTGGTAACGGAAAAACAAAAAACAAAAAAAAGAGAAAAAATAAGGGGTATTAGCCAGACCCCTTGATTCGTATTCCCCATTTCATTCTTTCCACAATTTTATCGCAGGTATCCAATCGAGATACTCTTTGCCGTTGCCATCCACAAATCCCGTACTGTTTATCCAGCCATTCGCGGTTGATAACGTATTCATATGGTGTATTTGCGGATAAGAGCCTGTGCGTATGGTGTAGTTATATGTTTTGTTCGGTTCTAGGCTGAAAGGTTTGTCGAACGTTAAGTTGTGCCAGTCTTCTGTATATCCCTGCCAGGTGGCGTTTACGTCTACGTCATTACCCCAGATTCTAACGAACTCCGTATGGCCACCGGTGCCTGCACATGGATAGGTAAACATCCTATTTACGGTGATAGTCTTGTTTGGCGTGATGGTTCCGTTGTGTGTACCAGATATACAAGGATATGGGTTCAGTGAAGTGCCGGTATCAAATATCGCCGGACCACCTGTGTGGACCCGAATCTTAATCACCTTCGTTGCGTTCGCCGGGGTCACATTCGCATCGCCATAATAGTAGGTAACGACATCGCCTTCTTTCACGTCGTACAGATTTACACCTACCACTGGCATCGACTCATTCGGATAATTCACCCAATACAGCCAGTTCTCTGCCCCTGTGCTCTCGACGTCTGTGATAGAATCCACCATGAACGAGCCGTAACTCGCATACCACTCGTCACTCACGCTGTAATTGAACTCGCCTGTTTCTGCTGCCGCGTCCAGAGCACCAAGCGCATTTGTTCTGTTTAGCTCGTAGCTTTTCCCGCTGTTATGCGCAGTCACGTTAAACGAGGTGTTTTCTGTAAGTGTTACATTACCAGCCCATAGGATAGCAGGTCCTGATTCGTTCGTATGGACCTGAATCTTAATCACCTTCGAGGCGTTCGCCGGGGTCACATTCGCATCGCCATAATAGTAGGTCACGGCATCGCCTTCTTTCACTTCATATAGATTTACACCCACACCTGGCTTTGACTCATTCGGGTAATT
>DAOUUS010000265.1 GCA_030668065.1 Candidatus Methanophagales archaeon | reverse complement strand
CAAGGGTTACTCGGAATAGATGGCAGTTATACATTACATACAAAAAAAACAAATCGTATGGCAATTGTGGATGCCTCGTTTTTCAAAACGTGGCGGCATAGTTGGTCTTGTGCAAATTTAAAAGCATAGCACTGTTAGTCCCGGGCCACATTTAATCAACCCTCCCGCATTGATTAATTACGATTCACCCACGGTCTCCCAAAAAGCCATTATTTCTGCTTCACTTGCGTTATTATCCAAACCTGCCTCAAAGACCTCATTAAACACCTTCACCGCAGTTCGCTCATTGCCATGCACGAATCTACGTACGACAAACGATTCTTCACCGATCAAAAACTCTTTCGGATCCTCAGCCTTAGCTTTTAGCTCATTAACCGCGCCCGTTTCAAATACGCTCTTCAAAAGAGTATAATACCGCACGGCAGCGATGCCGTACTCGGGGTCACACAACAGAGCAATATCATCCACACCCGTAAATGTGTCCGGTAAATTTACTTTATCCGGTTCGAGTTTTTGTCCGTGTTTCTCTTCATGTATCTCGGCAATCGTTTTCCCGTCCTCTTCGCTTAGATATTCGAATAACATCCATTCATAGAACTTGTTAAACGCCTTTTCACATTTCGCCTTTGACTTGAATGTAGGGTCCTCAATCGCAAAATAAGTAATAAACGCATCGTGTGTCGCTTTTAACTTTTCCTTCGCGTCTTTCAATATTTTCCCGGTTTTTGCCTCTTCGATAAGGCGTTTTAACTTCTCGCTGTAATCATCTGTATGCAGCATCAGAGTGCCAGCCGTAAAGTAGAAGTCGCTCCAGGGGTAGATATACCGGGAGAAAGTCTGCCCCACTGCCACGGGTGAATAAGCTTCTACCAACTCGTATTCCTTATCAGTTGCCATATCTTTAACCACGAGTTTGAATGTGGCATTGTCCACAGCAACAATCTCAAAAAAACTTTCCACCGGACTGCCAAGCCCCTTCAACCTCTCTATTGTCGTGTCGCTGAGTCCGTTCTCCTCTGCATACACAATCCCCGGTACTTTTCCATTCGGCAGTTCCCGCTGGAACAAGAACCAGTTCATGAACTCGTAACTGTCCTCATATTTGATCTCCTCCTGATCCTTCTCTTTCAGGTATTCATCCCGCGCATTCGTTATCTCTGTGTCCAGGTTCTTCTCTGCAAATACATTTATGTCTCCCAGCAACTGCATGGCTTCTTGATAATCCCTCACGGCCCTCGCATCTTCACCCGCCAGGTCCTTCATCCGCTCCATTCTGCTTATATTGCGCTTCACTTCTTCCAGAAAATCATCCGCCACGTCTTCTCCTGCACGCTCGCAAATCTTCATACCATTTTGTAACGCCACAAACGCATCTTCATATCTACCCTGCAACTCTAAGAAGTAGCCGTAGTTCGCCCACACTAGTTTATCATTGGTCGTGTCGAGCATTCGCCTGAATTCCACTTCGGCTTCAAAAAACATACTTTCCCGTTCATAAAAGTCCACGAGTAATGAATGTGCTGTAAGCTCTGTTGGGTTAGCTTCAAGAATGGCTTTTAGAAGTCTCTCGCCTGCGTCCTTGTTCTTTTCTATCAGTCTCTCTTTCAGCCACTTGTGTACTTTTGAGTCATCCAGGAACTTTATTATTGCATCGGGAAAGCCCTCGGTCTTCTTTGGCTCGTCAGCCACCAATACTGAGCATACGTCTTCAAAATCTGCCAGCAACCAGACATCAAAGCTGTGAACGGTTTTTAGTTCTTCTTCTTCGCCCACGCCCGCTTTGGTTATTGCCAACTCATGTGCTTTCAACCCATTATCTTCGCTCCGCATAATCAATTTGTTCTTGTTCATATACCGATTAAAAATCCTTTGCACGTTATCCCGATCTCTTCTACTGAGACGTCCTGCGGTTTCCTCGGAAGCCGCTCGTTGTAGATCAATGAAAAAGCCCCATGCTATCACTGCAATCTCATCCGCATCATCCAGTTCAAAAAACTTAGTTATCAACTCACTTTTATCCATCGCCATATTTACACCCAACTATGTCCCAACCCTTATTGGATATGAGATCCTCTTCAGCGTTGCTATCGCGGAAAGAGCAGCTAAATAGCTCGTCTTCGGATTCGTAGCAGACGGGACGTTTTCCACCCGCACGAACAGCTTCCCGAAATCGCCCCTCGCTTTTACTTCATGCACGTTCTTCCTTGCCGTTGGATCCGCAACTATCTTCACTCTCGTTGCTTTCGATCCTATACCAGCAAGGCTTAAAGCAGCAGCCACATTCACGTTCTCGGGGAAATATTTCACCGCTTCCTTCGCGTTACCCACGAACAGCGTTTCCTCTCGCTCTAAAGAATACAAATCTAGTCCTTTTGCTTTTACGTACTCATTTCCTTCAAAACCACGTGGCGGCTTTAATGTCGTCAACTCTATCGAGTTTATCCCCGCCATAGCCCCTGATTTTATGCCGTCTAGTCCCGCTACCGCACCGGAGGGGATATACACATTACAGCTTTTCTCCTTCGCGATGCGTTCTATCTCTTCATAAAGGCCTTCAAT
>DAOUUS010000182.1 GCA_030668065.1 Candidatus Methanophagales archaeon | reverse complement strand
TAAGAGGTTGAAATCATGCAAAATAAAACTCTCCATCGAAACATTTTCCAACGCATACTTGGGATATGCGCCACCAAGAAACCGTTAGATGAAGCTTGCTGGAACTTCGAAGAAGGAAAAATCATTGTGGATCTTGCCCGTACACCCGAATTAGCTATAGTTAATGGAGCCATACGCCTTGAAGCGAAGGAGATCCCTGAGCGCGTTCTCATCATCCAGGGAGATGATGGCCGGTATTATGCGTTTCAAAACCGCTGTACGCATGGCAAACGCCGCCTGGATCCGATGCCGGGAATGCAGCAAGTGCAGTGCTGTAGTATTGGAAAATCGATCTACGATTATAATGGCAAAATCATCTCCGGGTCAGCGAAAGACGACATTAAAACCTATCCAGTTACAGTTGACGATGGTAATCTTGTGATTACATTGTGACGGATAATTCCTCTGAAAAACATTCGGGTTGTTAGCACCTCAAAACCCGACACCAGGGTAGTTGGTGCCCTGAACTTGCAGTCTGAGGTGGCGCGGTCAGGGCTGAATGAGGCATGGATGCACCCGAATTCATTCGGGTGTGGCGAGGTAGTGACTTAACTATGAGTGAAAAACCTAAAACATATTTAAGTGAGGTTATCATAATAAAGGTATACTGGTAAAAAAATATGGATGATATAGTTTTGACGCCGGAGCCAGAACAAAAAAGTTACTGGAGGCTCATATTGGCAATAATCTTCGTTATCCTTGTGATTCCCGGAGTAATAATATTGGCGTTCTCAATTATAGGCGGAGTCATTTATATTGTTTCAGTACTAGCGCCTCTCCTGTTCACACTATATTGGATACCACTTTATTACAGCGCGATGAAGTTTTCCATTACGGGAGAACATGTAGTTATGGAAAAAGGTGTATGGTGGAAGAAGGAATCCACAATACCTTTTGAAATGATAACGAATGTAGATAAAACGCAGGACCCATTTGAGCGGTACTACAAAATTGGTAAGATCCATGTTCAAACAGCAGGAGCGGGTGGGGCACAAGGTGCCACGGCAGAAGCTGTAATACAGGGTATAAAAAATCGGGATGAAGTGAGAGAGGAAATCAAAAGCAGAGTTAGAGTAAAAAAAGGAAAGCCAATGCCAAAAGTAGATGAGAAGGAGTTGCTATCAAAGATATTGGACGAGATTAAGGGGCTGAGGAAGGACTTAAAGGGCTGATAGAGGGGATATTTATGGCGACTCTTGGCAATAGCATAAACCGCTTAGAAAAAAGTGGAAAAGGATGCCTCGGGATTTGTTCTGGGGTGGTATGATTGGGACTTCCTTTATTTCACCACTGATTCCATTTAGTTTCCGCAGAAGCATCCGTTCTTTATATCCACATGGGTATTTTTCGCATACCATTTTTCATTTCGCAGACGCCTAAATAGTATTGGCTAAAAACTTCAGAATCAAACTTTTTCAGAAAATAGTTTTATCACAAAAACACCGAAAAAGTTTTAATAGCACCAATTAACATAATATATTATATCATAGCAAAAGTTAGTTTAGCAAACGGAAAACCGAGAAAATGACACATCACATAAGAAGAGAGTTATTACCCTTCACAGCAATTGTAGGGCAAGAGAAGATGAAGAACGCGCTTATTCTGAATGCCATAAACCCTCGTATAGGCGGAGTACTAATTCGAGGCGAGAAAGGCACAGCGAAATCCACTGCCGTTCGTGCGCTTGCCGAACTCCTGCCTGAGATCGAAGTGGTTAACGGCTGTACGTTCAATTGCAACCCTTATAACGAGAAAGAGATGTGCGACCTCTGCTACGCGAATAAAGCGGCCGGCGGAAAACTGGAAGTAGCAAAACGCAGGATGTGGGTCGTAGACCTTCCGTTAGGTGCGACCGAGGATAGAGTCGTAGGCTCGATAGACGTAGAAAAGGCGATAAAAGAAGGGATAAAAGCGTTGGAGCCTGGGATATTAGCTGCTGCTAACAGAGGTATTCTATACATTGACGAGGTAAATCTTCTGGACGACCATGTTGCCGATGTCATTTTAGATTCGGCTGCGATGGCGATAAACGTGGTTGAACGCGAAGGTATCTCGGTTTCTCATCCCGCTAAATTCATCCTGGTTGGAACTATGAACCCCGAGGAAGGTGAACTCAGACCGCAATTATTAGATAGATTTGGTCTTCAAGCAAGTGTAGAAAGTATAAACGATGTGGATACGCGGGTAGAAATAGTGAAGCTAGTGGAAAGCTTTGAAACCGACCCGCAAGCGTTCCGGGAACGATTTGAAGGACGACAAAAAGAGTTGTGCACTAAAATTGAGCATGCTCAACAGATAGTTGGTGCTGTAACGATCAGCGATGACTTACTTAGGCTGACCGCAGCTACCTGCATAAAACTCGGCGTAAGGACGCATAGAGCGGAAATAGTCATAACTCGAGTGGCAAAAACGATTGCCGCATTTGATGGCAGGACGGAGGTCACTTCCGGGGACATAAAAGAGGCGATGGAATTAGCACTCCCGCATAGAATGCGCAGAACGCCATTTGAACCCCCAAGTTTGGATACCGAAAAACTCGATGAGATGATGTCTGAGCACCCAAAAAAGCAGCAGAAAGAAGAGGAAAACCATAAGCATGAGCATGAGCATGAGCAAAAACGGGCAAAGGAAGAGAATAAAGTGCAGAGTGAGCATCATCATGACGAAACGCCAAAGACGCAGGATAGCGATATAACTGAGCCGGAAGAAGAATCAGTTTTTGTGGTTGGCGACCCGATTGATGCCGGAGTAATACGTAAAAAGCAAAAAAAAGACAGGATATATCGCAGGAAAGTATCAGGCAGGCGAATACCTACGCTCTCTCTTCGTAATAACGGTAGGTATGTGCGGGATTGCTACCCGAAAGGCGGAATAAAGGATGTTGCACTCGATGCGACTATACGGGCAGCGGCGCCCTATCAGAACGACCGAAAAGCCGATTCTGATTTAGCGGTGGTCATAAAGACGCAGGATATTCGTGAGAAGGTTCGTGTCGGCAAGGTATCAACAGCAACGATGTTTGTTGTGGACGCTTCGGGTTCTATGGGTGCGAATCGAAGGATGGAATCCGCGAAGGGTGCGGTGTTCTCGTTATTACTGGATTCGTATCAACAAAGGGACAAGGTCGGGATGGTTGCGTTTAAAGGTACCCGGACAGACGTGTTGCTGCCGTTGTGTTCAAGCGTAGATTTAGCATATAAAAGTCTGCTGGAACTGCCAACCGGCGGAAGAACACCGTTAGCTGCGGGTATCGAGACGGGGCTGAACCTGCTGATGACTGAGAAACGGAAAGATGAGGGTGCGATACCCATTCTGCTGCTGATTTCTGACGGCCGTGCAAATGTTTCTTCGACTGCCAATAAAGACATTAAACAGGAGTTATTGTCGCTTGCAGTGCAGGCACGGGCTAAAGGCATACATGTGGTTGTGATAGATACCGAACAGGTTAGTAAATCGTTTATACAGATGCAGCTTGGCTATTGTCAGGATATAGCACGCTATTCCGGTGGGAACTATTATCCCCTCGCGGATTTGAACTCGGAGGTGGTGCATGATGTTGTTATTCAGGAGCGAAGTGTGTTGAACGATTTGCTGAATGTTTTGGGCTGAAAAATGTGACGTTTTGCTGTTAAACAATATTCCCTGGTCGGATTACGAAAA
This sequence comes from Candidatus Methanophagales archaeon, assembly GCA_030668065.1. GTDB lineage: Archaea > Halobacteriota > Syntropharchaeia > Alkanophagales > Methanospirareceae > QENJ01. The sequence continues at coordinate 409 of DAOUUS010000182.1, read as the reverse complement.
CCACTTTACCGTCTCTTCTAAGCCAGTTTCTAAACGGTAACCCGGTTCGTAGCCGAATCCAGCCTTTGCTTTGGATACATCCGCTAACGAATGCAATACATCTCCTGTCCTTGGCTCCTCAAAGATTACACCCAGATCTTTAGCCATTAGCTTCATCACGAGTTCTGCAAGTTCTTGTATGGTTATCCTGTTGCCTGACGCGATATTAAACACGCCCGTGGCATCGCTTTTCATTGCACGGATATTCGCGGTCACGACATCCTTAACAAAAGTAAAATCCCGTGTCTGCTGACCGTCACCATAGATCAGCGGTGGCTCGTCTTGCCGAACACGACTCACAAACTTGGGTATAACCGCAGCGTAATCCGAATAAGGATCCTGCTTGGGCCCGTAAACATTGAAATAACGT
>DAOUUS010000161.1 GCA_030668065.1 Candidatus Methanophagales archaeon | reverse complement strand
TTAAAGCAAAAACGAATGGATGAAACGAGATAACTATGATAGCGAAAGAGCACAAAAACAGTGCTATAGCCACGGTTGATACCGCAAGCCGACGCAAAAGTGCCATCTTCTCTGGTGCTACAACAACCGTTCTCGCCTCTTTCTTCTCCTTATTCGCTTCGCGTTCTTCGATTTCGTCTCCTTCTTCTACTTTCTCTTCTATCTGTACCTTCTTTTGCTTCTCCTGTTCTACAATTGCCAGTGAAAAACTCTTCTTCGTGGCGCCATAACCTGTACTCACAAATATAGCGCCTGGTTCCATATCCTCTATCGTTCCTGCATAGCTCTTCGGCAGTCTTACAATCGCTGCTATTTTCTCTTTGTCTATCACATACACCTTATCCTGCAGTATCATCACTTTGTCCGCCATTTCATTGCCAAGCGAGAAATGCACATGCGTTGGCTCACCACGATTGATAATAACCATCTCGAAACTCGTCTCATCGCCTAACTTCAGTGGAATCTTCAACACGTCCGATTCAAACTCTATCGAATTCCGGCTCTTTCTACTCAGGTATATTTTCTGTTGTATTCGTTCCATCTCACCGCCTCAGAACGCCGCGAATTAGCATATCAAAACTAACACTCCAGGTTCATTCTGCCATCAGTTCCGGCGGTAATAGGTTGGGTATGCTATCTTCTATGGGGTACCGCAGGTCGCACTTTTTACAATATAAACTCCCCGTTTCTATCTCGCCGCCTTCCGATTCCGTTTCTATGTTCAATTCCAAATCGCCCTTACACATCGGGCAGGCGAGTATATCCATCAGCTCTTTCTTCATCTTTCATCTCAACTCCTTATCTTTAACAAGGTTCAAATTCAATTAAATGTTCTTCAGTAAGCAAAGGAAAATCTTCAGTAAGCAAAGGAAAAGAAAGAGGTATGAGCGAGGTAAAGTTTGAATACTCGGACCATCTGGAAATAATAGGTGTAAAGGGCATTCCGGAAATAAGGGCAGGTGACGATTTAACTGCAATTCTCTTTGACGCATTGGAAAAGAACGACTTGTGCCTGGAATCGGGAGATGCTATCGTTTTTACATCCAAAGTAATATCGAAGAGCGAGGGCCGTGTCGTGGACCTTGTGGAAGTGAAAGCAGGTAATGAAGCAGAACGGATAGCAACAGAAACGGATAAAGATCCGCGTATCGTGCAACTCATACTGAACGAAATAAGGGAGATTGTAATAGTAAAGCAGAATAATATTATAGTAGAGACAAAGCATGGGTTCGTATGTGCAAATGCGGGCGTTGACGAGTCAAACGTGGAGGTGGGCAAAGCGGTATTGCTGCCGGAAGACCCTCAGAGCAGTGTTTCACGGCTAAGGCAGGAGATAGAAGCGCAAAGCGGTAAAGGAATCTCCGTGTTAACTTCTGATTCCTTCGGTCGGGCGTTTCGAGATGGCGTTTCCGGGATATGCATAGGTGTTTCCGGTGTTCCGGCACTGCTGGACCGTCGTGGTGAGCTGGACCGGTTTGGTCGGGTCGCAATGATAACAAAGGAAGCTATAGCGGATGAAGTATGCGCGGCTGCGAATCTCGTGATGGGCGAATTCAATGAGGGTATACCAGTGGCAATTGTTCGTGGGTTGCGACTAAAACAGAGCGATTCCAACATAGAGGATGTTCTGTTTCATAGAGCGAATGATCTGTTCAGATAATACGCATTAGAAACTTGCTATAAACTGCTGTTTTGTTCTCTCACCCAAAAGAGGTAATAAAGCGCCCGCGCGTTCTTAGCCGTTTGGATTAGAATTGTTACTGAAATAGTATAATACTTATGGGGGTACGGTCATAAACCCTATTAATGATATTATTCAAAGCGTTGAGCAGTAAGACAAGGCTAAAGATGCTGAAGCTATTGACGAAGCAGAATTATCATGTATCCGGGCTGGCGAAAGTGTTAGAAATATCCGTACCCGTTGCTGCGAAGCACGTTAGAATATTAGAGGATGTCGGGCTGGTGCAGTCAAAAACGTTTGGAAGGACGCATGTGCTGAGCCTGAATAGAGAAAAGTTGTATGAAGCGCTGGCAACTTTTGGCGATAGTTACGAGATAACTGTACAGAAAGGCACGAGTATCCTGGATGTGTTAAAGGCAGTTGCAGGTGTGAAGATAAAGCGAATAGGGGATAAGGAGTTTGTTGTTTCTATAGACGGTGAAGAAGGGTTTTTTGTTTACGCGGTGGATGGTAAAACACCCGATGTACCAATCAACGAATATCGTCAAATATAAATACCTCTTCTATGTTTGAGTTTAAAACCTTTGCAATATCATAAGCTAATTTAAGAGACGGGTTGTATTTTCCCTTCTCCAGAAATACAATTGTTTCTCGTCGTACACCCCTTTTTTTTTGCTAATTCTTCCTGTGTCAGGTTGTATCGCGCTCTGAGCTCATTCATTCTCGTTTTCATAGTCAAAACCCGCTATTTTCCTTGACTTTTACATAATAATACGCGCCATTCATTGCACATCACCTTTCCGGTCATAGTAGTGCAAAGAAACAAGACACACAATAAGAGAGCCACCAAAAAGAGCCACAAATGCAGGTGCAAACAATTCAACACTAAAACTTTTTAGAAAAAAGTTTTATCAAAAATATACGTTTCTTTGATCAAACTTTCTTTGGGAAAGAAAGGTTGTGTGGGAATATGTGGAATCTTGTGGTTAGCTAAAAAATTACCAGATTTTTAATATAACTCGAAACGCTCGTCCCTTTAACTCGTTTCGGGGTGCTATCGCACTTGCACAACAGTAGCAAAACAAAAAAACGAAGTATTTATATGTCATCGGAACATACAGTATTTTTAGATGTCTTCCGAGCTGCCTAAATATAGAATCATAGTACTTACGAGGTCTATCAACCCGGACTTGATTGATGTGTATTTAGAGACTGCAAAAACGGGCTTTAGCCTCTGTAAGTGTTTTTAGAGTTTGCCCGGAAGTCGTAATAAATAGGGATTGTGTACAGACATGGAAACCAAAAAGAATGCAAGTAAAGAGCACGACATGGATGCCTACGTGCGTATGCTGTCTTTGGCCGACATTTTGCGAGTGCCTGTTATGCTGTCGGCGATCCGGATGCTGAGCCTACTTCCAGGAAGCCGAGGCCTGGACGTAGGATGCAGGACCGGTCACCATACTTTGCGGTTGGCCAAGGCGGTGGCACCTGCGGGACATGTCACCGGCCTTATTTTGTCACCTGAGCTTCTGGTTCACGCCAGGGAACTAGCAAATAAGTCCCGATTCTCGGAACACGTTTCCTTTCAGGATGGGGACATGAACAAACTTCCCTTTGACGACAACACTTTTGATTGGGTATGGAGTGCGGATACTATATGGATCGGACCCAAGGCCTGTTCGGCTGGAGACTCGTTGCCGGTGATAAAAGAACTAACGCGGGTAGTGAAGCCGGGTGGATGCGTAGCCATCCTTTACTGGTCTTCGCAAAAGCTACTACCTGGATTTACGCTATTGGAGGCACGACTCAATACGACCTCTCCTGTGATCGCCCCTTTCACTAGGGGTATGAAACCTAACTTCCACTTCTTATGCACGCGGGGCTGGTTACGAGACGCATACCTGGAGAACCTGGTTGGTCACACATTTGTAACGAATTTTCAGGCACCGTTAAGTGATGACATCCGTGGCGCATTAACGGCACTATTCCAGTCATTCTGGGGGAATGCGCAATCTGATGTGACACCGGAAGATTGGGCGCAATTCGAACGGATCTGTCAGCCGGAGTCACCCGATTTTATTTTGAATCTGCCGGATTACTCTGCCTTTCTTACCTATTCGCTATTCCATGGTAAGGTAGTCAAGAAAAACAATGATTGACTCAGATGCGTAAGTATGTGAGGCTCGGAATTTGTTGTTTTATTAGCGAACTTACAGCAAACGTCATTCTACAATATGAGCATATATTTCATTTAAACTCCTGTTGCAGTTCGCTACACTCAAGTGTACGCTCATCGAACGTCGTTAAATCGCATCTCTTATACAATAAGATACCTCCAGTTCATTGTGTAAGGGAACTCCCAATACCTAGTTTACCCAAAATGCCTGCCCTAAAAACGCGATAGTGCCAGATCAACCGCGGAGTTCACAGGCGTGCCGAGATAAATTCATACTCGCCAGCTGGTGAAAATCCAACCTGAGGAAAGGTTAGCCACCACCTCAGAACTGAACCACACACCCAGTCTGGTAACAGGCTGATGTGAAGCTGGGGGGATGGGATACCAGGCCACAATCGAAAGGTGAAGAGGTTATGAGCCCCGAAATTCTGATTATTCTGGAAGCCGACGTTGTCTGTGTGACGGAAGGCAGCATTCACACCACCGTTAGTCTAAACCTCCGGTCTTGGAATA
>DAOUUS010000164.1 GCA_030668065.1 Candidatus Methanophagales archaeon | reverse complement strand
ATATGAATTCCGCGTTCTTATTCCTTCGCGGGTCCTGAGTGTACAAACCGTCTATATCGGTCAGCAGGATAAGCAAATCCGCTTCGAGATTGCTTGCCACCAGTGCCGATAAGTTATCGTTATCGCCCACTTTTAGTTCATCCACGGCTATGGTATCGTTCTCGTTGATTATTGGTATTAACCCGGCTTTGAGTAGTGTAATCAATGTATTCCGGAGATTGAGGTATCTCTGCCTATTAAAGAAGTCCTCCTGCGTTAACAAAACCTGCGCGATTATCTGCTCGTGACTGGTGAAATATCTATCATACGTGCTCATTAAAACGTTTTGACCAACAGCCGCCGTAGCTTGCAACATCTTAATATCACGCGGTCGTTGCTTCAGGTCGAGTTTGCCTATACCGGCACCGATAGCGCCTGAAGAGACTACAATTACTTCTTTATCGCGTTTCTTTAATTCGACTATCTCCCTGGTAAGTTTTTCTACTTTCCGCGGCACAAGCCGGTAATTACTATCTGTGAGGTTGCTGGTACCAACCTTAATCACGATTCTTTTCGCTTCTGATATGTTCCTAACTCCTGCCATAGTCTCTGTGATTTTGTTGCCCCTTAATGGATATTTTTTGTATTAGTAGATAAAAGGTTTAAGCCCAATCCATGGCATTGTCGTCTCGTGGAAATCTGTGTAATCCGGTGGTTCGCGAAACAAATGCCCAAAAACAAGTGCGATACGCCTCTATGACTATAGAACAGCATGCTAAGTTAGACGTAAAGCAACAAACCCTCGTTTCTCATGTGTCGCTCGTTCCAGCCCCTTTAGCTCTACGCCACCGTCAACGCCCAGAATCTCGGCACCGTCAAACTCATCCATGCCACAAAGTAAATGCTGCTCCGGATGCGTGCCCGGTGTGATCTTACAGCTCAATACAACTCGTTTGCCCGCGGATACCACAATTCTAAGGCGCGCCGATGCGGGATGGTCCTTTGGCAGCACAATCAACGGTGAATTCACTTCTCTAATCAAGTACAGCACGCACCTTAATCCCGTTACTATCTGCTCATCAGTGCCAAATCCGGAAGCCACAAGTAACTCTTCGGGTCCCATCGCCATTACAACCTCACGGTCTGGAGTATCAACAAAGAACTGCCTTTGCACGCCTACTTTTACTACTGCTAAAGTGCCGGTAGTTCCATGCACCAGCAGCATCTCGTTTCTTCTTAGCGGTATCATCTTGATCATCGTATATATAGTATAACTTCTATCTATTTAGGACGCAGATTTATGCATACAACTATTTCAAATTATCCAATGCCTTACGTTTAACATCCGGTTTCGTGCCCAAAGTCAGTTCTATCACCATTGCACACTCATAAACCTTTTCCCGAAAAACCCGTTTATTATAAACTCATCCGTCAATTCCTTATCTCTAAAATCCCGATTATCTGCGTTATCTGCGTCCAGAATATCAATTTTTATCCTTCCTTGTCTTCCGTTACGGCACACAGGTCCAGATCGCAAACGGTTCCGTCCGCACGAACCTTCATGCAGATCTTGCAGATTCTCACAACCGGGTCATCCACAGTACCCTGCACTAGATCGACCGCAAGTTTCTTTATCTCATCCTTCGCGTCATGCTGAAAAATGAGCTTTGTACCCCGTTTCTTGGATGTATATTGCGATACCGCAGCCTGAGTAATCCCAAGCATTTTCGATATTTCTTTTTGGGGCAACTCCTTTTCTGCCAGCTCTTCTGCGAGTGCTGCTCGTATGCAAGGTAATACATCCCACACTATTATTTCACAAGGGCATTTCATCGTAGTCAACCTTTTTATATAACAATTGTTATGCTATAAGATAATTAAAAGGTGATACCAGAAATGTTGGAAGAGGTAAAAGAAGTAATAGAAAAAGAGGTCAGACCGGTTTTAGAGCGGGAAGGCGGGAGTATAGAGCTAGAAGGAGTGGACGATGACGGTGTGGTGAAGGTACGGTTGACAGGCGCATGTGCGGGCTGCCCGATGAGCCAATACACCTTGGTGAACTTTGTCGAGGCGACAGTAAAGGATAAGGTCCCGGAGGTAAAGAAGGTAATATCCGTAGATGACGCCAAGGCAAGATTTGAAGAACTATTGCGGAGATGAGCGGATTTTATGGCGGATGAGTTAGAGGAGTTGGTGAAGGGCATAAAGGCGACTGCTTTAAAAGAAGAAGCGAAGAATAGTAGTAGTTTTTATGCCGCTTAATTCAAACCAGATACGTACAAGAATAGTTTTAATCGCAGCGATCTGCGTTTTTAGCACGCAATTTGGCGTTACAGTGATTGCGCCGTTACTTGGCATGTTGGTAACAACATCAGAAATCACGCACTATTTCCTTGTATCTGGTTTGATAATATCCGCTTTTGCACTTGCCAGCTTAGCTCTAAACATCCCCTGTGGTATTATCTCAGATAGAGTGGGCAGGAAACCTTTGATTGTAACAGGGCTTTTAATATATGCTGTTTCTGCTCTGCTCTTCCCACTTTCTGATAGCCCTTATGACTGGATACTTGTGCGAGCTTTACAGGGTGCGGGTGCCGGGTTCTTCTTCCCCGCGGTTGCTGCGTTGCTCACGGACATCACGAGTCCAGATGAGCGTGGGCATGCGCTTAGCGTGTACAACATGGGCTTGGGTTTAGGCCTTGCGGTGGGCCCAATTTCAGGCGGTATTCTCTTTACAATCTACGGTATTTTCATGCCGTTTCTTTTTTGCGCGGCATTCGCACTTCTGAGCGTGATACTGGTACTGCTCTTTGTTCAGGAACCGAAGAGAAGCACAAAAGCTAAAACGCAAAAGAATAAGGAAAAGCGAATAGGGTTATCGTTAGATGCAAAGGCAAGAAAGGCGTTGATGCTCTGTTGTGCCATGGTATTTTTTGGTAAGGGTGTTGCATCGGTGATGAGTGGTTTGTTCTCGCCTTTTGCAGTCGAAGATTTTGGGCTTTCCGAGGAACTCATCGGCGCGATTCTTTCTGTGATGTTCGTGACGTTTACAGTACTGCAAGTTGGATTTAACCGGTTGATGACGCGAATAGGCGAAATCTATCTCTCGATTGCGGGATTGTTCTTGTGTGCTTGCGGCTTGCTTATACTTGCTTTTGCGGTCAGCGTCTTAGAACTGTTTATAATGAGCGTTTTTATCGGTGCGGGCATAGGTGCGATTTTACTTGGCACTTTGACTTTAGCCTCGAATGCTGCTGGAGAAGGTCAAGAAGGACAGGTAATGGGCATTTATTACACCACTTTTTATGCCAGTCTCGGTAGTATCCCGATTGTTTGTGGTGCGCTATCTGATCTTTTCGGTGCACGGTTGCTGTTCTTTGGGTATGCCGTGCTTTTAGTCGTGTTGATGGTTGTGGTGTGGAAAGTTGGGTTCTTATATGCTGGCAAAAGTCAAGTCAAAGTGAGATAAAAATGGGGTGCCGGAACAGATTGGGATAAAGCTCAAAATGGGAGTTTGTCATCTCATTCGCTTGAGCGCACTTTAGATCATTCGTCCACTGATTAATTCTCTTCTGGTTCAAAATTTGTTTCTTTTTCTAACCATTCCGCTGTCTCTGGGTCTATCACTTTCACGGTGTCGAGCAGCCATCCTATTGCAAACGTGTTCGCGCTGTCTCTTATTTTATCTATATATGTATCCTTTGTTTGGTTAAGTAGAACTCTTGCTGTCTCTTTGTCTATCTCACTCACGCTCCTGAGCAGCCGTCCTATTGAAAATGTGTTCGCGCTGTCACTTATTTTCTCTATATATGTATCCTTTGTTTGGTTGAGAAGCCCTCTTGCTGTCTCTTTGTCTATCTCACTCACGCTCCTGAGCAGCACACCTATTGCATCTGGGTCAGTGCTGGCTATTATTTTCTCTATATATGTATGCTTTGTTTCTCGGAGGAGTTCTCCTGCTGTCCTTTTATCTATCAAACCCACGTTGTGGAGCAGCACACCTATCGCCTCTGGGTCAGTGCTGGCTATTATTTTTTCTGCATATGTATACTTTGTTTTGTCGAGGAGTTTTCTTGCCGTATCATAATCGCTTGCTGTCATATCCTCTATATTCCACACGCTGCCAAGCAGGGCTCCTATTGCACCTGCATCTGCGCTGTCTATTATTTTATCTATATATTTATCCTTTGTTTCGTGGAGGATTCCTCTTGCTGTCTCTTTGTCTATCCAGCCCACGCTCCTGAGCAGTCCTCCTATTGCCCCAAGGTCTGAGCAGGCTTTTATTTTCTCTGAAATATGTTCCTTTGTTTGATTGATGATTCCTCTTGCTGTCTCGTTTTCTATCCCGCTCATGCTGCTGAGCAGCCATCCTATTGCCCCCATGTCAGAGCTGTCTAT
>DAOUUS010000014.1 GCA_030668065.1 Candidatus Methanophagales archaeon | reverse complement strand
TAGTATTAATATTTTTGTCTAATTGAGCAGGATGTACTTACTGACATCTCCCCTCGCTTAGGCATAAGTGTTTTTTCCCCACCAACCGTTTCAAGTCATGACGAACCAGGTGTGGCAGAAATAGCAAAAACCGAGAGGTTGAGGATAGAACAGAAACATCGAAGTATCCTGGAGGTTGTGTTACAAGAGGTATTGGCAGAGCAGCCAAAATCGTTTGATGCGATCTACGAAAAATATTCCTGTAAGTGCACTTCACGAGAGTTACAGAAGAAATTGGATAAGCCACGAGGGCGTTATAGCGTAAAGCAATATTTGCGTGATATGGAAAATGAAGGAAAGCTAAAGCGTGTTATGAATGTACGTGAATATTTCTATGTGGTGACGGAAGAGGAAAAGGAAGAGGTTTTGAGTGAGAGCGGGCATGTGGGGGTATTTCAAGCAAACGAGCCGAACGAAGCGATAGGTGCAGTGAAGCAAGAAATGTAATCGATTAGCGCGAAACGTTTTTTAAGTGTTTTTTAGGTATAACGGTTTGCGTGTATCTGAAATCCCAACGATACTCGGGATTTGGGTGAGGGTGTTAGCCCGAACCAGATACACGCTGTTAGGCGACGTTTCAACTGTTGTGTAGCTTTACTTACTTCACTATTTTAGGCGCCTCTGTCGTATGAACTTTACAAAGCGCATTTCGAAAAGCACCATCAATATGCTTAACAGTAATGCAAATACAGCTATAGTTACCCCTATCTCGAAGATCCAGGGTAGTTTCCTGTATCAGTCAAACCCAATATCATCACCTCTAGTTCTATTTAAATCAAACGTTACGATGTAACACCACTAAATATCCGTGTATTTTTCACATAAACTACCTACAATAGTCCTTTTCTCATTTTAATAGCTAATTCACGCACTTTTTCAAAGTCCTTATCCGTTTGTGATTTGAAAAACGCATGCAAAATTATACGAACAACCTCGGACTTTGTCAGTTCAAGGTCTTTTGAGTTACTTGCAATGTATTCTACGCGCTCTGCAATACTCACATCTACCCTTGTCAATATTACTTTATCCTTTTTCATTAGTTGTTACACTGTAACAGGTACTATATAAGCTTTTTGAAATCAAATCTGACAAAAACATACCTCTGGAAACTACCTTGGTTTTTGGAGATTATAGTGGCTTATAATATAAGGAGTTGTGTGTGAAACTATGGACTCGAGAACTCACTGCCGTTATCGGAAAGTAACACTCTGATAGGTCCGTAAAATTTTACTTCTTTGACAGCCTTGCCCAGTATACGTATACCATTCTCAATATTTGCACTATCAAACCCACCTGCGGTGAGTATCTTCCTGGATGTGTCGTCCAGATATGCAATTACCTGTATATCGCCGTGTGCGTGTCAATCGACATGCACCAAACTCAGACTGTGCTTTCGTTCATATCGGACCCATTTACGTTGTTTTTGTTTGTTATGCTCGTCTTTTGCTTTGTTATTAGTTTTAAGCACTTGATGAATGCGATTGTGGGGCCTATGCACTCCATAATACCGGGCTATTACTTTTTCCAACGCTAAAGCATTTACTTTGTATTCTTCATGAGCATCAAGTATTATGCTCTTTTCGTTTGCAGTTAACACCCGTTTTTCCCTGCCACACTTCTGTAAAACCGGTATTTCACCGCTATCATTGTACTGTTTGTATAATTGCTGAACTCTTCGCGGGCTTACCTCCTGCACGGCTGCAATTGAACTGCTGGGAGTTCCATGATCCATTTCCCGTATGATCCACTGGATCTTTCTTTGATTGAGTCGTCGCATGTAACTCAATCTGCTTCGGTATGCCCACCAAAAGCACGGGTAAAATAGATTTTCTGCGGCGATAAAATTCGTGCCGTTCGTCAATTTGTAAAATTCGAGACCCGATACACTTAAGTCCAAAATGGTCGTATCGAATACATTCGACACGCGCTTTCAGGGATATAAATGATGTAAATCTCAGGACTAGTGCGGATGCACTATGGATTGGAACTACCTGCGCAGAAAACACCCGGATTTTTAGCTGAGGTTTCGCAAATCATCTGACCTGTGTGGGGTATACCTATCCCGGGCGAAAGTATTTCGGGAAATCACAGAACAAAAATGATAACTATAATAACCGTGTACACAAGTTACTGTAAGTGGTGAGGGATATGACAATGGAAGAGAAGAGGATATTGATAACGCTTACGCCTTCGGAATCGAAGCGGTTGATCGCAAAGGGCGTAATGAATTTGGAAGAAGTGCAGCGAGCTTTGAAGCATGGGACAATCATAATAGGACTGGGTACCACAAACGCATATGTAGCAGAGGCGATTCTGAATGCGTTGCCCGATACGGAAACTCGGACGGTAGATAAGCCGAGATACGCAGCGGGTGTCATAACAGACAAAGGTACTTGCATCGTGCCGAAAGAAGAACGGGTAAAAGACGTGATAATAGAAGACGGAAAGATAAGTGACATGGGCATAGAAAAAGCCATCGAGGACTTATCAGCCGAAGACGTCTTCATAAAAGGTGCAAATGCGCTGGATGCAAACGGAACCGCGGGGATACTGTTAGCACATCCTGCGGGTGGCACGATAGGTGCGGCGTTGGGTACGGTCATGGCGAGAGGCGCGAATTTCATAATCCCCGTGGGCATAGAAAAAACCATACCTTATCCCATTGTAGATGCGGCGAGGCAAGTAGGCAAAGAGCGGTTCTACAAATCTGTGGGCAGACCCGTTGGCTTGATGCCGGTGCATGGTAAGGTAATCACCGAAGTAGAGGCACTGAAATTATTGGGTGCAAGTAGTGCATGCCCCATAAGTGCGGGAGGTATAGATGGCGGAGAAGGCTCTGTCGTGCTATGTGCAACTGGTAGCACGCAGCAGATGGACGAGTTGATGCAGATTATATCTCAGATAAAAGGAGAAGCAGCCACAAAAGTGGTGAATGTGGATTGTGAAGAGTAAGCGTGGGACACTTTATAAACTTTTTATGCTTTGACAAGGACAGGATATATTATGGACGAAAGGAAAAGACCCTCTATATTTGATCTGGTGATACAGTATATGGCGCAGATGGCTGAGGAGCTGCAGAATGAGCACCACGAAGAGGACTCGGCGAGAATGCGTAGGCAAGAGCCGCAAGATATAGAAGAGTGGCTACGAGTACCGTTTGATGATATGCTGAAGGAGTTAGAAGAAGGCTTGCCCGAGGAGCTCACTGATTTTATAACGGAAGAAGAGACACCGGAGGGAAAAGTAAGACGCTATGGGCCTTTCATCTACGGGTTCTCATATACTAAGGAACCGGGTAAGGAGCCGGAGATAAAAGAGTTCGGGAATATAAGACCGTCATACAGCAGAATGGAGCCTGTTCCAGGTGGTGGACGCGATCCTTTGATAGATGTGATCGAGCAGAAGGACTCGTATGAAGTGGTAGCTGAATTACCGGGAGTCGAGAAGCAGGATTTAAAATTGCACGCCACGGAAGATTCGCTGGAAATAAGAACGGAAAATACGGTACGGTTCTTCAAAGAGATACCGTTCGACATGTCCGTGCTGCCGAAATCCGCAACGGCAACTTATAAAAACGGTGTGCTCAGCGTGAAGCTGATGAAGAAAGAAGGCGATAAGGAAAAGACTACTATAGTGTTGGATTGAATAGATATAATTTGAATATGCGGATAGGACTAACCGGAAAGCCGAAGATAGGGAAATCAACGATTATAAGATCTGTGATACAGAGCTTGAATAAGGAAGGGATACCTATTGGCGGTATGCTTACCACGGACATCCAGGAAGAAGGAGCGCGAGTAGGTTTCTCAATAGAAGATATAAGTACACGCGAAAGAGGTATTCTGGCACATATACATCTGCACCAGAGAGCACCGAAAGTGGGAAAATATTTTGTAAATCGCTCTGATCTGGATTCCATAGGTGTGAACGCGACAAGAACGGCAGTGGCGCATCCGGCTCCAATTGTAATCATCGTGGACGAGATAGGACCGATGGAATTGAACTCGAAAAAGTTCATACACGTGGTGGAAGAAGCGATAGACAGCGGTAAATCTATGCTTGTCTCTGTACATCTACGATCGGAGCACGACTTGGTAAAGCGCGTGAAACGTGAGTTTGAGATGTTTGAGGTTACAGCAGCGAACCGAGACGAAATTGCGGATCACGTTATTCAGCGGTTCTGTGATTCCGTGGTTTAGCCGAAATCATATTTTGGTCTTTAATGCTAAAGCCTTAACTATTTCTAAATAGGTAATTGGCTCTGATCTGGATATAATTAGAAGATTATATTCTATATTGTAAAGAATGTTCAGAAATACGAAAATAGCAAAAATAAAGTACACAAAATAGCGAATCTTTTTTGTTCTTATTTTATTCAAGAAATATGAAAAACCCAAAACAAAAATAAACATTAAACCAACAAATCTCCTTGCTCCAAAAGAATCACCCGCCCACCAATCCCTTACAATTATAGAATTTATATAAAGTTGAGAAAGAAATGCAAGAACTAACAGTATCAAAAATATTGTGTTATGATACGCTTCTTTTTTCTTATTGTCCGTATAAGTGTCCTTAAATAGAAATGTAAAACCAATTATTGAAAAGATTAACAACGGTGTAGAAACAAAGAGACTATGCCTGAATGAAAAAAGCACTTGAGGAATCTGGGGTGAAAAATATAGTAAAGGACCCACACCCTGAGGAATAGTCAGGAAAGAACCATATATAATCTTCCAACTGATTAATAAAGGCAATAAAGATATTAAGAACGTGCTGAAAAAGATAGCGTAATTGATCAGCTCTTTTTTGGCTGAGGATCTGTTTTTAATTAGCAATGCTATGGAATAAATGAGTGGGAGTGCTATTAACAATGCATTTTGGGGCCTTACCAATACCATAAGTCCGGAGATTACTCCAAATATGATCCATTTTTTATAAGGGGCTTTGTTGTCTGTTAAAATAAAATTAATGTAAAAATAATAAAAGAATAATGTTATAATAAAGAAGTCGTTAGCGTGAGACATGCTTGGTTCAATTGCAAAATACTGGATTGCAAATGTGCCGATTAGTATAAGAAAAATTGAGCTTTTAATTATTCCCGGGTCAACACAAAATTTTTTTATTAGTTTATAAGTCAGTATAAAGCCTAAAATAACATAAAAAATTGATCCAACCATAGTCACATATTGTGACAAAGCAGAGTATCCATTTAGAGTAATATTTAATCCAAATAAGTTTAAGAAGTGTATTAAAGATAAAGAGAGAATAAAAAAGGGCAACCATAGGATTGCCGAACCAATAGGAAAAGGATTCGTAAGATAGCCGGTTGCAGTACGATTTGATGTTTTGCGAATTAAATGTGCACTTCCCTCTTCTGTATCTTTAAAGGGATTTGTTGAATTTAGCCCGGGACCAGATAGGTATTGATTTTTAAAATCTAAATCTTTATCAATTATTACACTTGGAAGATAGGCATAATAGCCCTCTCCATCCCCTCCAACGCCATAGCCCGTGACCATAAATCTAGCACTGAATAAAACTAGCAGAAATAGAAATAAAAAGACGAAATATTTCCCGTTTGGGACGGAACATACTTTATTGATGATTTTGCCCATACAGGTAATAACAACAAAATGGTTATAAATACGTATCTCATCAATTGTTGCATTACTTATCCCGTGGCCAAAAAAAGAGTTCCGCTTTTTCCCGCAAATCCTTAAACTATACGTGCCACAATCTTACTCACACGACCAACAGAAGGCGCGTCATCCGGTAAATCCATAATCGGCTTGCCCTTGAAGTCATAAACCTGTATCAAAGAGTCAAAAGGTATTACATCTTCTAGTTCAATGCCGTGCCTCTTTATCTCTGCGATCACACTTGCCTCGTCATCCGCCGCTATTTTATTTGCTATAAACATCATCTTCTTCACGTCAACGTCTATCTCTTTCGCAATCTCTTCCAGCCGCAATGCCGTTCTTATGCTCTTCAGTGTGCCATCCAGCACCACAAGCATGACATCTACATCTCTTGTCGTTCGTCTACTTAGATGCTCCAGACCTGCTTCACAATCTATTACCGTATAGTCGTAGTTCCTCGTCAATGTATCCATAATCAGTCTCATTATGTGATTTACGGGGCAGTAGCAACCCGGTCCTTCGGGGCGACCCATAACCAGCAAGTCATAAAACTCTTCTTCCACTATTAGCTCTGCTACCCTACCCTCAAATTGCGATCTTACGTCTAGTGCCATATCTCGCTGCTTGTCTTCCAACAGACCCTCCCTTATATCGCCTACGGTCTTGTCATATGAAATCCCAAGTGCGTCTGGTAAATTGGAATCAGCATCCGCATCCACGGCTAATATGCAGATATCGTCGCCTTGACGAATTAGTTCACGTATTAACAGAGCAGCAATAGCAGTTTTTCCCGTGCCGCCTTTTCCCGCTACCGCTATTACCTTACCCTTTCTCATCTACTATCCTTTATTGGAATGCCTGGATTTCATCCTCAAATCCGATGACCCACATTTCCTGCATCGTGCCGCCCTGAGCGCATTTCTTGCATTACAATCCATACATATCCTCACACGGAAGAGTCTCGCCTCCGCTTCTGGAAATCTTGCCATTGCTATTTTTCTCCTCTACTCATACTTAGTTTACATACCAGCATAAAAACCTTTTTAGCACCGGGTTCCTTTGTAGATTACATTGACATTTTAATCGTTTCCAAGAGAAGAACAGAAGGAGAAGACGCATGAGAAGAATAAAAGTAGGCGTATTAGGTGCAACGGGCAGTGTAGGACAGCGGTTCGTACAGCTTTTGGATGGACATCCTTGGTTTGAGTTCGGGGCGCTATTCGCTTCTGAGCGGAGTGTCGGTAAAAAATACCGTGAGGTCGCGAAATGGTCTCTCCCTTCGGAGATGCCGGAAGAAGCAGCGGATATGGTGGTGAAATCTATGGACACTATAGGCACATCAAGTGACGATCTAGCCCTCATGTTTTCCGCGTTACCAGGCACAATAGCAAGTGAAGTGGAGAAGAGATGTGCACAGGCAGGCTATGCAGTCGCAAGTAATGTGGCGGTGCACCGAATGGAAAAGGATGTGCCGTTGCTCATTCCAGAGATAAATACCGACCATTTTGGGCTGATTGACGTACAGAAATCGAACCGGGGCTGGGATGGGTTCATCGTAACAAATCCTAACTGCTCGACAATCGTGATGACTCTGAGTCTGAAACCTTTGATGCGTTTTGGGCTAGAAACGGTACGGGTCGCAACGATGCAAGCGGTATCAGGTGCCGGATACGCAGGTTTGCCTTCTATGGCAATTCTGGATAATGTGATACCGTTTATCAGAAGTGAGGAGGGTAAGATGGAGAGTGAACCGCTAAAGATTCTCGGTACTCTTGAGGGTTCTGAGGTAAAGAATGCAGAATTCACTATATGCGCATCCTGCCATCGAGTTCCGGTCATGGATGGTCACACAGAAGCGATATGGGTGAAGTTCGCGGAAAACGTGAGTGAAGAAGAGGTAAAGAAAACGTTTAAGAACTTTACCACGGACATAAAAACGCCTTTTGCACCGGAAAAGCCAATAATAGTACGTGACGAACCGGATAGGCCGCAGCCGAAGTTGGACCGTGATGCAGGGCATGGGATGAGTATATCGGTAGGGCGAATTCGGAAAGGGCAACTGGGGCACGAGATGAAGTACATCGTACAGGGTCACAATACCGTAAGGGGCGCTGCAGGTGCATCCCTATTGAATGCCGAGGTGCTTGTGGAACGGGGATTCATATGACCTCTTCATCGTAACTAAACACCGTTGTTTTTTGGTACTATCTATACAATCCCGAAAAAACGCCTTTCAACCCTATACAATTCACCAGTATCATATTCAACCGTACCACTAACGCGAATGAGAGCCCAATCGCCATCCCATTGGGTATGCCGAGCAGGTGAAACATTAGTGCCGTTGTGCCTTCCATTAGCCCCAAGCCCGATACGGTTGCCGGTACGAACCTGATAAGGGTAATCAAAGGATGAAGCAGGAAATAAGCCAGGAAACTTAATCCTGTGATGCCAAGCGATAAACCAATGAGCTGCCATTGAAACGCCAGAAACAACCAGCAAATGAAATATATAATAAGGATAATAGGAATGCTATCTCGAATCAAAATACTCTTAGCCTTCATATCCATAAATCCCTCCTTGAAGTTCTTGATGTACGGTATCTTAGCAACTAAGCGACCCGATAGCGATTCGTCTGTCCATAAAATCCAGAGCATAACCACACCTAACCCACCAAAAATAGCGCCACTGATACACAAAGACAAAAGCACATTTGTGCTTAGATTCATAGAAACCGCAGTGATAAAGAATACTAACCCGATGAAACCACCTACGACTTTTAAAATGAACTCTATACCTTGCGGTGCAAGAATTGCCGCCATACCCACGGAAATACTGCAATTTGTACGATTCTTTAAGAAATACGGTACGAGAAAAAAACCGGCTCGCCCCGGTGTAACATCCGAGGCGATCATACCCGCGAAGTGAGCGAAGAAAGAATGCCGGAATCTGACTTTATTGCCTAGCCTATCCAGCAGATAGTAAAGACGATACGCCATAAAGAGATTATAGCAGAAGTAGGAGCAGGCGGCGGCCACGAATAACCATATGTTCACGCTTCTTATCGCGGCTATCACGTCATGTATGTCTATCTTATAAAAGAGAAGTGCGAGTATTGCGATACCGATAAGTACCTGTACGAGTTTTCGTTTATTCGTCATAAACCGTTCTTGGAAAAAGAAAGCTTTACCACAAAAATATATTTGTATTTGTAGTGTTGCGCAAGATCAAAGGTTTTTCTTTTATACACTTCTCTTTTTTAAAAAAGCGGAAAGTTTGCGGAGGTCGCCGAGTGGACAAAGGCGTGAGGTTCAGGGCCTCATCCCGTAGGGGTTCGGGAGTTCGAATCTCCCCCTCCGCATCAAACTTTCTTAACAAGAAAGTTTGATCAAAGAACGTAACAGAGTTTAGAAAAGAATGAAAATGAAAGATAGCGAAGCGATGGAACTGTTGGAACGGAACGTAGAGGAGATAGTAACGAGCGCAGATTTAAAAGACGCTTTGGCGTCAATGCCTGATTCAACAGATAAATTAAGAGCCTATGTCGGCTTTGAACCGAGTGGCGTGGTACACATCGGGCATTTGCCCCTGATAATTAAGTTACGGGAACTGCAACGCATTGGCTTTCATGTAATCGTGCTGCTCGCGGATATGCACGCTTACCTGAACGAAAAAGGTAGTTTGGAAGACATAAGAGCTACTGCAGACTATAATAAGCGTTGTTTTACGGCTGCGGGCTTGAGTGACGAGACCGAATACATTTTTGGTGCTTCTTTTCAGATGCAAGAGGACTATATGCTGAACGTATTAAAGCTCGCGACTGTAACGACTGAGAAACGCGCGCGGCGGAGCATGGATGAGCTTTCTCGCAGCAAGGAAGACCGAAAAGTATCTCGACTCATATATCCATTGATGCAAGCCATAGACATTGCAAGCCTCGGTATAGATGTCGCGGTAGGCGGTATAGACCAGCGGAAGATACACATGCTGGCGCGTGAGAACCTCCCGAAACTGGGCTTCAAAGCTCCTATTTGTATCCATACCCCGCTGCTAATCGGTCTGGACGGTGAGAAGATGTCCTCTTCTCTTGGCAATTTCATTTCGGTGCACGAACTCGCGGAAGACGTGGAGAGCAAGCTAAAAGCAGCTTTTTGCACGCCTGAAGTAGCAGACGGTAATCCTGTGCTGCAAATCTACAAGCACACTATATTCCCGGTTGTGGATGAAATACGGATAGAACGACCGGCGAAATATGGCGGCGATATGAATTATAAGCGGTACGAGGATTTAGAACAGGATTATACCGGCGGGCAATTGCATCCGCTGGACGTGAAGACAACGGCAGCACGGTATCTGAATGAGATACTGGCGCCTATTCGTAGTAGATTATGACTGCCCATTAAATCTTTGTATCTCTTCACATATCCGCAGATTCTTCAACGCTTGCGCAGGTGTAATCGTGAATTCCTCGCCTTTCTGTACACACGCGATAAAAGTCTTCAATTCTTCCTTTAACGGCTCTACCTTATTAACCAGCACCTTCTCTATTATGTTCTCCTGCGAATACCGTTCGGCTTCTATACCATATTGCTCAGGCTTGCGATACACGTAAATCTCCTGGTTCATGAAATCTCCCTCAATTGTGAACTCCTCCTCCTCGATATACACCGCCCGGATCTTCTTAGACGCTTTTCTACTCGCGGACAACGCCACCACCGAGGAGCCGAATTTTAGTATTACTTTACTCAGGTCGTCATTGCCCGCACTGTAAAGCTCGTAAGCGCCATCAAACAGAACGTTGAATACAATATCAATATCGTGAATCATCAAATCCTCGACTACTGTGCTGTCCGTAATCCGTGCAGATGCCGGGTTGTGCCTTCTTATTGCAACATAAAGCGGATTCGTTATTATGCGCGCGATTTCGCCTACTATCGGATTAAACCGCTCGATGTGCCCAACGCCTACGATTAGCGACTTAGTTTCTATTAAATTCAGTAAAGCCTCACCCTCTTTCGTGGTTAATGTGATTGGCTTCTCGATCAAGCAATGAACGCCCTGTTCTAGTGCCGCCTTAGCCGTATCGAGATGAAAACGTGTCGGTACACAAATACTTACCAGATCCACACGCGCCAGAAGCTCGTCCATAGTGTCACAGACAATAGCACCAAACTCTTTCGCGCTTTTTACCGTCTCTTTATCAACATCAAATACGTAAACCTCGTCAACCGCCTTGAGCTCTGAATAGTTTCGCACATGGTTCTTCCCCATTATTCCCGCGCCTATAACGCCCGCTTTCATAGATAACAGCCTCTATTTGAATAATGTTTCTGCACTAAATTAAGTTAAGGGAACTCCCAGTAAATAGTTTACCCATTTTGATAAAAATCATAGACACAGATTTCACTGATTTACACGGACGCTATTGTCAGGATTATTAAGTTTTTACGGGTTGAATCAGAATTAAAAAACTACACTACTTTAAATCTGTGTTAATCAGCGTTAATCTGTGTCGTAAAAAACATTGGAACATGATACAGTACGGGTAAATTAATATTTGTGAGTTCCCTAGCCCTTTCACAAACCACACAAAGATAAAAAGAGCAAAGCGTCATTTTTAATTCGCCGTTTCTCTCATCAACCCATGTATATACAACCGGGCCCATGCGAACGCGATTGCGGGACCTATGACGTTTGCGACAACAAGACCCCACCATACGCCATGCAAACCGAAATTGAAGTAGAAAACGAATAGCGCGGCAAATAACGGTGTCAGAATTAGCGTACGCAAAACCGTGACAATCAGTGCGTACATCCCTTTTCCCGTTCCTTGAAATAGCGAAGACGAGAGCATACCAAAAGATACTGAGGGGTAGAAGAGACTGATTATCCTGAGAAAAAATGTTAGCTCCGAGGCTATATGTGTCATGCCTTCCGCTTGTGTAAATATCGCTGCGATCTGAGGTGCAAGAATGAATGTTGCCACACCTATAACCGACTCTATAATGAGCCCGAGCTTTGTTGCGTATAGATGCACAAAATTTACCTTATCAAACGAGCGAGCACCAAAAGCAGCCCCGGTTACCGATACAACGGCAGTAGCGACACCCATCAGCGGTAATATCGCAATCGTTACCACTCGCCACCCCGTAGAAAATACGGCTACGCCATCGGTGCTGTCTACCTGTACTATTATGAGATTCATTATCAACAGGGTTAACGACATAGAAAGCTGCATCACCGCAGCAGGCAGGCCAACCCTGAAAATATCCTTTACAATGTCTTTATCAAATTTGAAATCATCGAACTTGAAGGATACGTACGTGTCCTTTTTGAAAAGCAACCAGTTCAGCATGATAATAGATGTAATGGCCAGCGATACGATTGTGGCCCATGCCGCACCTGCAACTCCCAGACCAAAAGAGTAGATAAAAATCGGGTCCAATATGATATTCAGACCCGCACCCAGAGTCATTGCGTACATGGCTCGCCGGGCGTCCCCTTCACCACGCAGTATAGCATTTGCTATGTTAGTGAAAAAGATGAATATACTACCGGCGAAGATAATTCGTGCATAGGCTATCGCCATATCCGCTGTATTACCGGCACCTATCAGAACAAACAGCTCGTCTGTAAAGGCATAAAACGGTATGGTAAAAAGAACAGTGAGCAACAACATCATAATGAGTGCATGAACTGCCACGTTGTCGGCACCCTTCTTATCCTGAGCACCAATCCTACGGGATATTGCCGACCCGGCACCTATTCCCAAGCCATTTGAGAGCCCAATAACCAGGAAGAAGAAGGGGAAGACGAAACCGATAGCAGCAAGTGCGTCTGCGCCAAGACCCGAAACCCAAACAGCATCAACAAGATTGTAGATCGTCTGCATTGACATAGCCGCGATCATAGGTAATGCAAGCTTGATTACTGCTTTTTTCGGATCGCCAAGTAAAGTCTCCACACCTACCGTTTTCTTGTTGTACATACTCTCTTTCTGTTATTACTCTCTCTTTCTAACTCGTACCTGAAGCATAACTTTGTTCCTTTATTCCGCTTTCTTCTATTTCCGGGATAAAATCAATTGGGGCTGCTACCGGCAGGAGATAAGACAAGTAAAAGTAGATAAAGCAGAATAAAGTAGAATGACGTCACGTCATGAAGCCCCGTATGTCTATAACCCTACTCCATCTCCTGTAATCCCGCAGCTTCCACGCCTCTGCCTTCTTCAAATCCGGAATACCACATACCGGCGCTTCATCTGCGAAATGGCATTTCAAACAATTACCGGCACATCCTTCTACCTGCTCAAACCGCTCGCTCCTTCCTGTTCGCACATAAATCGGTACATCCACACCCTCGCAATTAGTCGAACTCATGAACTCACGGTTTAACCCTCTAACCCTCTTCCCGTCAAGCGACTCAAACTCCATACAGAGACTCATCGTCACCCGGTTTCGATCACAAATCTCGCGCATCGTGCCAAACAACTTTCTACGGTATTCGATATTAGCATGACGCCGCCCGCTCATCGTCTCTGTATATAACCGTTCAAGCACATGTTTTTGTATTCCAAACCTTGTCTTAAGCGCATCATAGAAATCACGTTTCAAAGCTCCCGGGACATCCACACAACTCGTGATTATATGTGTTGCACCCGCATCTACCACTCGCTTCACCAAATCCGCCAAATCGCTCTTAACGTCAGTCACATACGGTATTACCGGGTCAATTCGGCACACTGCGATTTTGTCTGCATTCGCAAGCCGTTCTATATTACGCACCAGCACATCCGTGGACGCCCCACCAGCCATTAGCCGCTGCCGCTTATCTTCGTCCAGTGTAAGTATAGAAACTTCACCAAACGAATGTTCTTGCTTTTTTAGCTGTTTTATTGCGGTATCGCTTACTCTGCCCTTTGTTGTGAACTGTACCGGTATGTTCCGGTCAACGAACTCTTTTATTATACGCTCGCTCAAGCCATATAGTGCATTTAGCGGCTGAAACGGGTCCGTAACCGGAGAAAGATACCCGCAGCTCGCAACCCGTAACCCGTCCAGTTGCCTCGCCACACTCTTATCAAAATCCTTGAATACCGCAACCACACCTTTCTCGCGAAAGACCTTGAAGTAGCCACCTGACGCATGCGAATAACAAAACAGGCAGTTATGGCTGCAACCGTTATAAGGGTTAATCAATAGCTTTTCGGCTGTGCATTCGCGGTTGCCGTCAGGTTCTATACCATTCCACCATCCGTGCAGCTCTTTATTCGACTCGACTAAAATATGCGGTATTGGTGTGGGTATAACCTCAAATTGCCGTGATGCCCGGCCGAATTTTACTGTTAGCCTGTTAGTTTTACCGCACATATTGAGAAATATCATTTCTGAGTTTAAATATATG
>DAOUUS010000255.1 GCA_030668065.1 Candidatus Methanophagales archaeon | reverse complement strand
CCTCCTAAATATTCTTTATTTCGCTTTGTGTCATATGACACCTGGTTCATGGTAGTACATAGAACTATAAATAGATGTAGTAGATAACCCCCAGAATAGTAACTAAAACCGTATCTTAAAAACCAAAAATTCATACTTTATCATACCCAAAAAGTTGAAGAGGAGTTGAAGGAAATGGCAAAATACGGAGATACTCATGGCAAAGCCGCAAATAATAATCTTAAAGAATGCAAGAATTGAAAATACAGAAATGGGCGGGATATGTTAGACACATAAGGTATAGAGATGAAGACGAGGCGGAAGCATTGGAATTGAATGATAAACTTGGAATCACTTGAAATATTTCACGCACAAAAATGATATAATGTTATAAGCTATATTCCATATAGTTATCAAGAGGCGATGAAGATGAGCGAAACATTACGTGTAGACGGACTGTGTAAGAAATATAAGCTGCCGGAAATCGGTATAGATGTGGTAGCACTGGATAATGTATCATTCAATATAGAAAAGGGCGAGACACTGGGGATAATTGGGAAGAGCGGTGCGGGAAAAACGACTTTGCTGCGTATGCTTCGGGGCTACGAGAAGTTTGATGCGGGGAGTGTAGAGTTAGACGGTGTGAAACTAACGGCTGAGTCGCCTTTAACGGACTTCCAAATACTGCGTAAAAAGACGGCAATTCATCTTCAGCGCTCTTTTGCACTCTGGAACCAGTCCGTAGTGAACAATATCATTTTACGGCTTCGTGCGATGCAAACGGGGTATGAAGAGATACCGCAGACGGAAGACGAATACGAAGCACTAAAGGAGGAAGCGCTTGAGATACTGGACCTCGTGGGGATGCGCGAGAAGTATAAATATTTTTATCCCATATTGAGCGGTGGCGAGAAACAAAAAGTGTTACTTGCACGTCAGCTCGCCAAATCGCCTTCGTTATTGCTGTTAGATGAACCAGGTACGATGTCAGATCCGATTTCACGTAAGGAATTACTTGATAGTATAAAGAGGATAAATGATAGGACGGACATCAGTGTTCTAGTCATTTCCCACATGTCAGAAGTGCATAAACACCTCTCGGATCGGTTGATCTTGATGGACAAAGGCAAAATAATCGATGAAGGCGGGGTAGATGAGATAACGGATAAGTTCTTAGCTCAGCGCGAGCCGGCTAAACCTTTGACCCCTATAAAAAACAAGAAAGACATAATGATAGATATTAACGGCGTCTGGAAGAAGTACGTGATATACACGAGCAATACGTTGATAAGGACAATAGAGATGCCGGATATAAACTTGAAGATTCCAAGAGGCGACATTATGGGCATAATTGGTCCATCGGCAATGGGCAAGACAGTATTGATGCGGTTACTTGCAGGTCTTGTGCAGCCCGATAAAGGCTGGGTATTATACCGAATAGGCATTGTTGACTTCGCTAATATCGCTGCTCTTGGTACCAAGAGAGCAATGGAGGCGAGGAGCAAATTAGGTATCTTGCACCAGGAGTTCACGCTACCGCCATATCAACTCGTTCAGGATACCTTTGCACACAAGCTGGGTATAAAAAAGTTTGAGATGATACAGCAGGCGATGGCTACCGCGAAGGAGTATGGAATCAGCGATGTCACACTCGATGGTCTCCTCCGGATTGCGGATATGTCTGAATTAGAAGCGAAGGAGAAGCTTGAAGAGCTGGACATCAGCAGGGATGTAGTAGATGAGCTTTTTCCGGTGTTCCCGGCTTCCGAGACATTAGAAGCAGCCAAACCATACTTCAAGGCGCTTGACCTACCGGAAGAACTATTCCGGCGGCACAATTCCGAAGCAAGTGCGGGTGAGCATGTCCGGTTGGCAATCGCCGGTTTGATGGCCGCACAGCCGGAGGTACTACTGTTAGATGAACCGTTTGGCGACCTCGACCCGATCTCGATGCGTAAAATCGCGAACTCTATTAAAGAGCTGAATCGTAAATTCAACACCACTATATTAATTGTAAGCCACCAGCTCGATATAGTGCGAGAACTTGTGCATGAAGCAATAATGATAGACGAAGGTGAGATCGTGATGCGCGGCGACCCGAACGAGGTATGCGATGCGTTTATCGCTCTTGGCAAACCGGAACAGTAAAAAGAAATAGCTCCGCTGGTGTAGTTCGGCCAAGCATGCGGGCCTCTCGAGCCCACGACCGGGGTTCAAATCCCCGGCGGAGCATACTCTATCATCCGGTATAAGTTTGGTGCTTGAACTTTTTACTATGCTATACGAATACAACTATCCATTGTTGTCTCTCTCCTTTTCAACCGAAGAAAAAGCAAAAAAAAATATAAAGTGCTGAATACTTTATTCTCAAAGTGGTAAAAAAAAAAATGGTCGAAACAATAATAGTCTGTAAGGAAGGGACGATTAACACATATTTGAGCGCTCTTATCGTCGCTACGAATAGAAAGAAGGCAGGAGATGATATTGCGGTAGTGTTTATGCAGGAAGGATTGGCTGCGTTGGTAGATAAGAAGTTCCGGTATGCCCCGGGATTAGAAGGCCATGCAGAAGATATAAAGAAGAACGCTGCGGAGATGGGTGTGCCTTCAGACCCGTTAGAACTGGTAAAAATGGCAAAAGGTGCTGGTGTGCCTTTATTTGCTTGCTACGCGTGGATGAAACTACTGGGGAAGAGAGAAGATGCGGATATTCCCGAAGGCCTGCAGAAGATAGAGTTG
>DAOUUS010000118.1 GCA_030668065.1 Candidatus Methanophagales archaeon | reverse complement strand
TGAATCGTATAGGCGATGTATGGGGGAATATGAGGAAAAAAAAGGGGATGATCGAGTTAGAAGAAGGGCAAATCACGATGTAGAAACAGTGTTGGAAGAGGTTGAAAGAATGAATAGGGCGGTTTCTAAAGGGAGTGGGTTGTGAAATCATGGCTGTTAGCAATCCTCTCAAACTTATGGAACCCGACATATCAGAAAGAAATATTACATGATGTGAGAGACCTTGGTTATTCCTTGAGTCCGTTTATAAAGGATCTTCCAAAACTACGAAAAGAATATCGCAAATCTAGAACTGGTCCCGAAATACCTATTGCTGATGAAAAAAGGATGGGCATTCTGGAAGATTTTATAGACGTTTTAGAATCGGCTAAATCGTCCGATGAATTGGTCGCTACACTTCAATCTATATTAGGCGTAGAGGAGGATATGGGGACGGTTTGCTTATGCAGAAAAAATCCAAGCCTATCTTGACGGCATGGGTATCTAACCTTACTTAAATGGCAAACTTTATATTAACTCGTACCCGTATTTAGTTGTGCGAGAAAATGAAGGCCATCTCAGACGACCATCGCGTCTCAATGACGAGACGTTTGGATAGTACAGAGTTCTCCGAAAACCATCAAGAAAACAAACTACTGCATGCCGACCTGCGTGACGGCGAGGTTCTTGTAGAAACATCAAGAAGTCTCTGCCCAAAATGTCTAAAAGTCATAGAGTGCCAGATAGTATCTCGTGAAAATAAGGTTTATATGCGGAAATTTTCAACCATTGACCTTAGTGGGAAGATGTAACTTGAAAGATAGCCAAACCGGTAGAATGACGATACCCGAAATTCTGAGCGAAATTGAAAAGCAGACGGGTGGTTTACTGAAGAAGAACAGTTTTTTTAACCTTCCATGTCCCCATCCCACGTGTTCCGTCTGTTCATATATCTATAAGAGCGAAGAAAGGACGATTGTACTAACTGAGCTGTTTGATGTAAATCACTACATGGAGTATATAGTCAATCGTGCTGTCCCAGGTCTAGAGATAACACCAGAAATGGAGCAGATGTTCGACACGTTTTCATCGGTCTTTGCTGAAACAGTGCAGGGGAAAACAGGAAAAACGACCTGTCCTTCCTGTAGCATGTCATTCCCGCGACTCGGAGAGTTCGTTGATAACATTACCTACATCTCAGTTCATGCGTTTATCAGAAGATTCTCCGTGAAGGAGGGTTCAATGACGTCCTCTATGAGGCTCATAGTTATGCAATCCAGGAGCTTATTGAGAGAGTGGACAAACTGTTATACGGTTGGGAGCTCATGAAAAAGTTCTGCGATTGTGATTTGGAAATGAGTATGGGAATAACGCCAGAAAAGGCAAAAAGACTCGTAAATATGGTTTTTGAGGAACTGGAAAAAGGAACGATAGGATACGGATTATTTACTGGCATCAAGGAGTGAAGTAAGGATAGGTTATCTATCTTTACCCTTTGCCTGCTTCCTTAATCTTTTTAATCTTCAAATGGTTTAATCTGGTCTCTACGCGCTTGCTCCTCTTCTTTTATGGCTCTAATAAGTATCATTTATATGTTAAATATTTTACACCGTGATGATTTTTTGGAGCTGTATCCTTCAATGGATGTAAAATTCCCTGCTGCCTTTGTTAAAAGAGGAACGGACATCAGTTTGCTTATTCCTCATACTGAGATTAATAAAGCCAAATCTGTGGAAGACTTGATGAAGTTGGTAACCGAGAAGATTGCGGATAAACAAGTCAAACATAATCAGAACAACACAGACTAAAATGTCAGTGCTGATAACGTGTCGTTTGTTCTTATATACAGATCCAGAACCATTATCGTGTCAATCGTTATTTCTCTTCCATTTTCTTGCTCTTTTTCGTCTTCAATGAGACAACTACTTAAGATAGTCGATATTAAAATCGCTAGCATAACCACAGCTATTACGTTTTCTTTTCTCATTTCACCCCGGTCCCTATCTTAAGAGTTTTCGTGACAACGAGGACATCCCCCGTCCGAATATTTTCCCTTCCATCTTTCCAATGCATAGATAAAATCTTCATTTTTCCTACACCAGAACCTATCGTTCACTTCTGAGCTGAGAACAGCCAAAACTGGTGCACTCATGAGCACTTTGGAATCTTTCTTGGCTTGCCCTTTGCTCATGTTCATGTACGTGACGGCAAACTGCGCCATCTTGGACATCAGCCACGGAGTGCCAAAAACACCCTGCCCTATCCAGTAGCCAAGTTCTTCGTAGACTTTGCGGTTGGTGTGCCGAACAGGGATTGCCTCGAATAATACAGATTCTCGGAAGGGCGATGGTTCACCATGTGGCATGAATTTGACTGCGGCAGCCAGTTCCTCTTTCTCTGGCTCTGGGAAATAAGATGTCTGATGTCCATAACCAATAAGATTTTTTCGTCTTTTTTGCCTCCCTCCAATTGTTTCGATGTGTCAAAGGTATTTAGGTGAGCATAGCGAACCGAAACACGCAGCTAAATGTATTATAGTACCCACTTCATTCTTTTAGTTTTGTTTATTTCTATATTCCTTAATCGCGTATTTCAACGTCCTTTTTGCTAAACAAGCGCAATAAATCTTCTGTATTGGAATACCACCAAGCCAATTCATTACCTCCTCCTCATCTATTTTCTCCGCCTGTTCTATCGTCTTTCCTTTTACCATCACTGTCAGAGCAGATCCGCAGGCAAGAGCGCCTGCACACCCTACTGCAAGAAACTTTACCTCCTTTATCTCTTTTGACTCAGGCTCAATCTTCAGGAAAATCTCCATTGAGTCTCCACACGGACCGGTATAAACAGCGTGAGCATCCGGGTCCTCTATTTTTCCTACATTCACCTTCCTAAGTATGTATTCTATCGCCGTACTTGAATATCCTGATATCTTTAGTAAGTTTTTTTTTATCCTTTTCCTCTGCCATATCTAACTATTCCTGCTTCGTATTTATAAACTTAAGGGTTTTTTGATGCTTGTAAATCATGTTAAATATTATCCATTCCAAGCAAAAAATGGTAAAATCTTCATGATGAAAGAACTGACAAAGATTAAAGTCTTCAGGATTGACAATCCGCTAGAATGCAGCATAATCGAGCGTCTTAACCGGTTCGTTGTGATGGTGGAGATCAAAGGAACCAATCATCCTGCCTACATAAACAACACCGGAAGGCTATCCGAATTTTTGGTCAAAGGGAGGAAAGCGTTCTGTTTTAGAACTCAAAACTAGGGCAAAACAGATTTTAGGCGGTTTGCGATAGACAATCCCAAAGACGCATTTGTGCATCTATTTAATCCTGATCTTGAGATAAACCTCTCGTAAGCCGGCAGTATCACCGTACAATCTTCCTATCGAAGCTATTATGAGCCCCCCCCGCACAGATTTTTTAAAAGCAGTCCTTCACAGAAGCCATGTTAAATTTCTTGTCTCTGCAGTTATAGCTTCGTTTACATGCCAAAAGCCTCCTAACCAAAGAATCCTCTTGTGCGCTTGCAGAGCCAGACGAGGAAAAGCATTATCGGGACCTCAGTCAGAACGCCAACGACTGTCGCAAGTGCCGCGCCGGACGTCACGCCAAATAAGGTAGTGGCAACTGCTATCGCAACCTCAAAATGCTTTCTTTTAGATGAACGATAATAAAAACCCTTGTCGAAGCTGCGTCCTCTATGCTATGTTCAATACTAAATGTTCAATCAATATTTTTATGCCAATGCCAATCAAGGTAAGCCCTCCGATTATTTCAATTTTATTTTCAAAAATCATTTTGCGACCAATCAAACTCAAAAGCCCAAAGGCTATCCAATGGTCAATACCGGAAATTATATCTCTTAAACTAAACCCTGCCAACCAGCCTATTCCTGGCATGATTGCCTGAAATAATCCAAAAAATAGTGCAATCCTTAAAGCATAATTGACTTTGAGGCTTTTAATTGTTAATCCACTTGTGATAGACACAGCAAAAGCATCCATGGCCAATCCAAATGCAATAAGTAAAATGGTAACCACTTCCATTTTGTATCACTTTTCTATAGCCAGTTTATTTAGCTTAAAGTTTTGCTTGTCTGCGAAGTGCGAAGTATTTTGGTGTGTGAACGCAAGTTGCGCCAATAATTGCGAACAGTTCAATTAATCCACATGTAGCGTTCCAACTACGGGAAACCTTTCGAGCAGATCCGCACCATGTGGAGCTTGTTCATGACTATCGGTCAAATCTACGCCAGCGTTGTGAAGAACCTGATGATTTCCATCCCGCCATAGAAAACTACGGGATACATCGTATACCTTCCCGTTGTAAGCTATGTATGCTGGAGCTCCATTTTTACCGTTGTATTGGGCAAGTTCTTTCCCGTTAAACGTTCGCATGTTATTAAGCAATTACCCTCTGATAGAGAAAAAGACTAAAAGAGAGAATGAGTTGAGTTACTTCCTGAGCTCCTCCAATCTCTTCTCTATCTGCTCTAATTCTTGCCTCAGACTTTTTGCTCGTGTATCAAGTATTGAAATCTCTTCTTTTACACGCCTCGGCATCGTAGCTCCAATTATACTCAAGCCACCGCTTTTATACATCTCAACTGCTTCTTTTACCGTGCCAGCCGTGACAGTCGCAATATCCACGCCCGCCGCATGAAGCATATAAAATATATTTGGCCCTATGTTTCCGGAGATAACCAAATCCACCTCTTTATTCAGGAGCATTTCAGGATGTCCGATACAGAAAGCTCGCCCTGTCTCATCAATGATGCTTTCGTTTGGTACTGCTTCAAACGCCATTGTATCTGGGTCTACAATCACGAAGTATTTGCTTCTTCCAAATTCCCAGTGCACTCGTGCATCCAGATCTCCCGCCGCTGCAGTTACACATATTTTCATCTTTTTTACACATTCTTATAGGAGCTTTGTCCTCTTAAAATATATGCACTCAATCCAATTTTCAGCAGAGTTTAGACATAAGCTCGCAGGATACATTCCCGGTAAGTATGCCTCTATAATATCGTCTGTTTCACATTTAGGTTGGCCCGATGGGTCCATCCAAAAATAAGGGCAGCCATCTTTAAACGGGATTTTCTCCGCGTTATTTTGTGGTGGTGTAAATGCCATAAGGAGCACCTCAATTTACTACATATGTTTTAGGGTATAAAAAAGTTTCGATTTTTTTCTTTTTTAGGATTCTATTAAATAGTGATACGCACTTAGAGTTGCTTTTGCTCCTTCTCCCGCAGCCACGATAATTTGTTTCGCCGGTGCATTAGTTACGTCTCCAGCCGCAAATATTCCCGCAACGCTTGTTTTACAGTCACAGTCCACTTCTATTTCTTTCAATTCGTTAAGTTTCACCACATCCTTTGCGAATTCAACATTGGGGATAGCACCAATATCTATGAAAACACCACCAATATCGAGAACGACTTCCTCATCGCCCTTTATACCCTTGATAACAATCCGTTCTACTTTAGTATCAAGTTTCTTCCGGGCAGCATA
>DAOUUS010000122.1 GCA_030668065.1 Candidatus Methanophagales archaeon | reverse complement strand
CTTTAGCACTGCAATTGGGCGCTCTACAATGTGGAGCAGGTTCACCAGTAAAAGTGCATCGCCATGAAACGTCCTGGCAAGTTTACCCCAATATTCATGTTCATTTCCTGACATTATTATCTCGATCTCCTTTCTAATAGGCCGTGACTAAGACGTTAATCCTACTATTATAGTCTGATGTTGTTAGGTACATAAATAATGTCCCCTAAAAAGATTCGGTTTCTGCTAAAAAACCTAATAAAGTTAGGATTTTGGCATTAGCCTCCAAAAAGTTTCTTTAGAAAGAGGCGTTTGTAGTAATTTCCACACTTTATTACCGATGGCCACCCTAAAACAAAAAGAAGAGTACACCCATCAAAATAAACAAAAAGCCTGTGAATTTCGTTAAAGTTTCTCTATCCACTTTATCCGAAATGAATTTGCCCAAATAGATTGCAAATATAGAGAGAAAACTTAACGCTATCATAACGCCTATTAAAACCATCAAGCCATTGTATCGTGTTGCGAACAGTCCCGCGGCAATTTGTGTCTTATCGCCCCATTCCGCTACGAAAATCAATATAAAGCCTGAATAAAACGGATGTTCCAAATAATATCTGCTCTTGGTTTCCGCCTTTTCGTTTCTAAAGAATAAGATTGCGAATCCAAAAACGATGAATACCGCGCCCGAAAGTATATTTAGTAAATTCAAGGGTACGAGATGTGCAATCCACTCACCCGCTAAAATCGCTAATCCATCTACTATAAAAAACGCCAGTATCGTACCGAGAAATAAATGCAGATGCTTTTCTGTTTTTGACGCTAAGAGCAGGATAGATAGCTGCGTTTTATCTCCTAATTCCGCTAAACCCACTACAATCAATGGAATAAAAATGTCTTGTAACATCTTTTTTTTCTTTTAATCCTTCTCTTTGACTAAACTCATGAATAACACTACTGCTAAGGCAGATAAAACAAAGCCATAGATAAAAGTCGTTTCCGGACTGTACATATCCCAAAGTAAACCGGCAATCAAGCCAGCCGGTAGGGCGGCTAAACCCGTGACTGTATGAAATACACCCAGTGCCGTAGCTTTTAGCTCCGCTGGCGCTAAATCCACAACAAAAGCCCTCTGAACACCATCAATCATGGCATAGAAGACGCCATATAACATGAATAACCCGATAATTGAATAGAGATTCGATACGAAGACAAGGCCAAGAGACGTCAATCCAAACAGCGTATAGCCAATGGCGATAACCGGCTTTCTGCCTATCTTATCCGAGAGTGTCCCTGCGGGTATTGTAACAATAGTGTAACTCACATAAAATAGCGCGTACAACAACATTGCTGTGGGATTGGGACCCAGAGTGAACCAGCCATCAATCGTTAAACCCAGGTCAAGTACTCGCAACATTAAAAACGCATAACCAAAATGCCCAAACGTGAATACTGTCGCAACAATAATAAAACATTTTAGCTGTGGCGTGAGCGCTTTTAAACTAATCCGCAGTGAGTTCGTGACAATATGTGTCTTCTTTTCCTCCTTTAGAAATAAAATCAACAGAACGGCGATTAAAGAGGGTATACCAGCAACTAAAAAAACATTCCGGAAACCAAGATAAATGAGCAGAATAAGACCCAGAACAGCGCCAAGGATTGAGCCTATGCCATCCATAGCTCGATGAATACCATATGCTTTTCCTCTTACGGCTGTGTCACAGGACTCTGCTATGATTGCGTCTCGGGGTGCGTTCCTGATACCTTTTCCCACCCGCTCTGCAATTCGGATTGCCAATACACTCGGCCATATATATGAAACTGCAAATAAAGGTTTCATTAACGCTGAAAGTCCATAACCAAAAAGTACAAATGGTTTTCTTCGCGCTATTTTATCTGACCAGTAACCAGAGAATACTTTTAACAGGCTGGCTGTGGTTTCCGCGGCACCTTCTACCAAACCAACAACCGCGGCACTGGCACCTAATGCGGTGGTCAAAAAAAGCGGGATCAGTGGGAATACCATCTGACTGCTTAAATCCGTAAATAAACTGACCAGCCCAAGAAGGACTACATTGGCACCAACGCCTTTCATCAAGCCGGTTCTAAAGTTTTTTGGGGCTTTCATAATACCTCTGCTACAAGTTCTTTTATTTTTGGTTTCGCTGCCTCAAGCGCAGTTATGCCCTTCTCTGTTATCCGGTAGTATTTCCTTACCTTGCCGTTAACAACTTCGTTCCTTCTTGTTAGATAGCCTTCGGCCTCTAAAGAATGGAGTATTGGGTACAGAGTTCCGGCGCTTATTGAATAACCATGCCTTCTGAGTTCATCCATAATCGCTACACCAAATATCTCGTCTTCATTCGCATGATGCAGGATGTGTATCCTGATAAACCCCAAAAAGATATTTCGCATCATTGTATCGTTTAACGATATTGTAAGTCTATATCACATAAAAAGCTGTGTAATCTGTGGCTAGCTAAACAAACACCTTTCTTTCAACCCACCCATCCCGACACAATCGAAGCAACTTTCACACCCATAATCACGAACAACGCAATTATAAGCGTTTCCACACCTGCTTTTACGCTTATCGCACGCATTGCGAACGCCGCGGCAAAATCCGTGACTACGCATAGCGCCAGAGCGGCAACGAGCCCGTATTTTGAGAATACAAGTGCCATTGCTACTATCAGCGGAAGCGCAACCACCGTTCCAAGTACCACCACTTTTACCAGATTTACGTCACTCGCTTCTGATATAACCTTCGTCATCCCCGCCATCCTCGGGCACAGGATGAACAATGCAAACGCAACTGATGCAATCAACAATTCCTTCATCTTCTTCTATCACCTCCCTTATTTAATTTGTTCTTCACCACGCGCTGATCTAAGATATATTCATTTTTTGCGACCCGCGATACTTTCCCGGCCCTTATCCGTAAGCGCATACATCTTTACCCTGCCACCCGGCACGGGCACACTGCAAGTTTCACATTTGCCACATCCACCACACCCGTTCCCAGCATGGAATTCGCAGAGGTAACCAGCACGAACCAGAAACTCTATTCTCGCCACGAGTATAGACTTGCTCATGTCTAACGCTTTAGCAAGATCGTCTAACGTGCCGCCTTTCTCTATCCGACACAAAATTTCAGCGGTTGTAGTCATAATATCCTTTCTCTTTTACTCTTTCAGCCAGTTCACCGGCGAATAGCTTATCGTCAGAAAAGGTAAGAAATTTATCTCTGAGTTCACTTTCCCATACTTCATATCTTTTCCGTTCTTCCTCTGTCGCTTCTCTTGGGATTCCTTTTTTCACTTTCCGCTTCAACGCAAAAAAACCGTCTGGAAATACTTCTGGTCTCACCCGAACCTGAAACGAAGTATTCGTTGATCTTCGGATGACCGTAAAGACGTAATTCTCTATCCCGGCATTGTTGTTCTCCATTCCCGCCGGCGGAGCAAGCATAAACTCGCCTCTTGTCTTTGACAAAGGTTCTATGCCCAGGATATATTTGAAAGCTTGCTGAGAACCCTCGGCAGGAAGCGTGCTGATTATCTTAATCTCTTCTCTCTTTGGTATTCCATCATTCTCTCGCCATAGTTTTGAAAATGCTAATTGTACCGCTCTGAAAGAACTCGATACGCATATGCACGGTTTACCCTCTATCCGTTCTTCACCATGCTGTTCTGCGTACAATTCCTCTATCTCTGCCATCGTTATTTTCTGCTGACTCCCTCTTGCCTCTATTGTAATCGGTTCTATCTTCCCGTGAAGCTGTGTTTTATTCCTTTGCATTATTCCTTGAATCCAAAGTTTTATTCCCTTTGTGAGCTTAAATACATATGAAAAAGCTTGTTAGGTGCTATATAGCATGCCCTAAATGTATTCGGTTTCGACACAAAAACCTAACAATGTTAGGTTTTGCGCAGAAACCCGAACGGAATTAGTATTTCGAGAATAACCCGATTAGTTCGATTCTTAACTCAAAAACCTAATTAATTTCGGTTAATAGCCCATTTCCTAACTTTTTTAGGGTTCATTATTTATGCACCTAATAGACATATCTACCATACATAAATAAACGGAAATAAGAGGAGAAACAAAAAAATGGCGAAGGTAGTTTTGATATATGGTTCGACCACCGACAACACGGAAATGTTGTCTGAGCATGTAGCAGCAGGGCTTGAGCGTGGAATGGCAAACGTCACGGTGAAAAACGTGACAGATGCAAATGTTAAAGAGCTTACGGATTACGACGCGATTGTATTCGGATGCTCGACCTGGGGCGAAGGCGATTTACAAGATGATTTCGTGGAGTTCTACGATGCGATGGATGGTATATCTTTGGACGGTAAAAAGGCAGCGGTTTTTGGGCCGGGCGATAAAGAGGACTATCCGGATTCGTTCTGCACCGCCGTGGACATCCTCGAAGAAACGCTGGAGAAACATGGTGCCAAGCTCGTTGCTGACGGTTTTAAGGTAGATGGAGAGGTTGAGCCGGCATTTGAAGATGCCGAAGCGTGGGGATTAAAGGTCGCAAAAGCGCTTTAGCTATGCTTTAATTCCCTTTTTATTTTTTGGCACAACCAGCGAGTACGGGATATGAGAGTATTCACGCATCACCTTCATGAGTATAAGAAAGGTTTGAGAACCCTGGTGCTACATACGACGAATGCCAGGAACAGGGATACGATAGAAAAACGGTTGGAAAGAGCTGCGATTGAATATTATATACAGGAGGTCACGGAAACGAAAATCAACGTGTTCTTCGGCAATCCTATCTGCATTGAGGTCATCAAACAGATGAATCTCGAATCGCTGTCAAGTCTGACGGACGAGGAGGACTTTATCCTTGGCACGATGCTGGGTTACGATAGAGTGAAGCAGTGTGAGCGGTATCTTAAAAAGAAACGTAGTGGCTGTATCAATAACTTAGAAAAAGTAGGCTGCAAACTTAAAACAGTAGCCCAACCACAAACTGATGCGATTAGTGTTGTTGGCTAACAAGACATGAGTTTTGGGACGGTGGGCATGCACAGTCGAATTTTTCTGTGACAGTACTATAGCCTCAAGTTTTACCGTAGAGTGTGTTATTTGGATTTTTGCTCTTTCCATTTTGCGGTGTCTGTGTAAACAATAAAAGGGCTAGGCCTTTATCAAGCGTAAAAGTACATATTCCAGAAACTGCCGATTATGACGTTTCTTTTGCGTAAAGCTCTTTTCTGTTCGCCTCCAGCAGCTCTATGTCGCGTCCAAGATATTCCGCCGCGGTTATCACCGCTACTCCGTTCTCCACTGCACATTCATACACCTCCGGGATCCTTTCCTTGTACTTAAGGTCACGCATGAAATGATGCTCCACCAGTATGCACTTTACTGAAGTCTCTCTTATCATCCTGCACATATTCTCAATTGCGAGTGCCAAACTATTACGCGAATACCGGAAT
>DAOUUS010000037.1 GCA_030668065.1 Candidatus Methanophagales archaeon | reverse complement strand
ATGTACCCAACAATGCGTAGATTCTTCGGCGACGGCTAACCGCGGCATAAGATTGAATGGTATGATAGATCCGTGGATGATAGGTCCGTTAACGTTCGGGCTAATACTCTTGCTTGGCGCGCTTCTGACAAGAGTGAAAGGTATAAGGGCAGCGTTAACGTCAGTTTTAACTAAGATCCCGATGGTGGGACGTCCCAGGAGGCATGTACCGCTCAAGACGAAGCTAATGTTTACTGCTGCTATACTTATACTTTATTTTGCTATGGGCAATATCCCGCTCTTCGGGCTATCCCCCGGATTAATGGAGCTCTTCGTTCAATGGCGTACCGTATTCGCAGGCGAAATGTTCTCGCTTAGTGCTGTTGGAATCATGCCAATCATAAGTGCTTCGCTTATTTTACAGATTTTAGCGGGTCCTAAGCTAGGGAAGCTCGACTTGAGCGATCCAAAGGACCAGGCGTTTTATCTGAACCTGCATAAACTGCTCGTTCTTTGTTTCGTGTTTCTCGCAAGTTTTACTTATGCCATTGGCTTTTATAAGCCCGACCCCGGGCTAGCATACCAGTTAGGGGTGTCTCTACAGTTCATATCATTCTTAATCTTCTTGCAGGTATTCTTCGGTGGGGTGCTGATCTATTATATGGAAGGTGTAATCACGAAATGGGGTGTAGGTTCAGGAATAGGCATCTTTATCGTGGCGGGTGTCACGCAGCAGCTAATTATCGGACTTATCAATTGGATGCCTGACTCGAGTGGCTTAGCAGTTGGAGTAATCCCGAGGTGGATAGAAATAACGCAACAAGTAGTACCATATAAACAATCAGAAGGTTGGTTAGCTTTTATATTCCAGAATCATTTAATCGCGCTTATCACGACAGTCGCAGTATTCTTACTCGTTGTGTATCTGGCGTGTGCTCGTATAGATGTACGAATACCGGGCTATTTGAAACGGCGAAGGTGTAGAGGCAAAGTCAGATTTCCGATTACGCTTATGCACTTCTCGTATGCGATTGTTGCCCCGCTGCTTTTTTTCCCGGGTGGTTGGGCCATACTAGCGTCCGTGCAAGGCATTGGTAGGCTACTCTGGAGCAGGGGATTTACAATATTCGGGACGTACGATGCGTATGGCAATCCAGTAGCAGGTTGTTTGGCGTATTATCTTGACCCCATTTACAGCCCCTGGGACTGGATTCCTTCTCTCGTGCATATCTCAACTCAGACTATTGCCGGCTGGCAAATTGCAGTAAGACTGGCAGTAACGGTTTCAATAATGGTTGCGGGAGCAATGCTAATCGCGCTAATATGGCTGAAACTAACGCCGGGTCTGGAAACGAGGGATATAAAAACAATGGTGCGTGATTCCGGGCTGCCGATTTACGGACATCGCAATGGTTTAAAAGCGATAAAGCGTGCGGTGGATCGGATTGCCCCGAAGATAGCAATACTGGGTTGTGGCATCCTGGGTGCTTTGCTTGTAGTTACGAATATGTTCGGCACACTCGGTAACGTAAGCGTATTGTATCTTATCGTGAGTGTGATAGTGATTTATGGCGTTTACGGAGAGGTTAGCTCTGAGATGTATTAGCAGTTGGTTGTGATGCGGTAGAGAAAAAAACTGCTAATTATTTATGCCTTGGGCATTCAACGTTATTACTGAATATATAAGAGAGTGGAGGAGAAAGATGGTAAAAAAAATCGTTATTGTTGGTGGCGGCATTGCCGGGATATATGTATTGAGGAGCTTACTTGCAAGGAAGAGCGATGTAGAGGAGGAGATGGACTTTACGGTATTAAAGCGAGAGAAAAGCGGTTGGGTATCTACCTGTGGACTGCCTTTTGCTTTGCGGGGCTGGTATGAGATAGAAAGAACAGAGATAAACAAGCCGCAGTTCTTCCTCGACCAGGGCGTTGATTTCAGAACCGAGACAGAAGTAACGAAACTAAATTTAGAACAGAGCAGTGTGACACTTAAAACTGGTGAGGCGCTAAAATACGATTTTCTCGTTATAGCAACTGGTAGGAAACAATTCGTAAAAGAAACGGAACTTGAAGGTGTTTACACGTTTAACAACGAGGAGGATGCGGAAAAGATAGAAGCAGCTCTGAATGTCGAGGGCGTGAAAGACGCTTATATTCGCGGTCGTGGTATTATAGGATTGCAAGCGGCAGCTGCTTTCTCAACGAGAGGATTGGAGACAACGGTTCATGGTGGATCACCTTCTTTGCTGCCTTCGAGCTTAGACCCTGATATGGGCGATATGGTCAAAGAACGTATGGAGAAAGACGGCGTAAGATTTATTCTCGATAGTAGAGAGATAACCGCTATAAAAGGTCATGAGGGGCGGGCGAAATCGGTGGTGATAGGAGAAAGGGAAGTGGAGAAAGAGGAGATTCCAGCAGATATAGTTATAATCGGGAAATGGATGATCCCTGAGATAGACCTCGCATGGGAAGCGGGTGTGGATATAGGAGAAAGTAGAGGAATAGTCACGGATAGAGCAATGCACGTTAAAAAAGGAAGACGGCATATAACTAATGTATATGCAGTTGGTGACTGTGCGGAAGTTGTAGATGGCATCACACATCGTCCGAGACTGAATCAACTTGCATCTACTGCTGTCACTCAAGCTACGGTTATAGCTGATAACATACTTAGCGATATTAGTGGGCAACCGGGTTTATATTCACCCTGCGAATATTGTTTCGGACCAACAGTAGCGGATGTCGGAGGTGTCTTGATAGGTTCGGTAGGTGTTACATCTGACGCGGCAAGTCGCGCAGGGATAAAAACAATAAGTGGTAAGGCAACGAAACTCACAAAGGCTCGATATTTCCCAGGAGCGACACCGCTCACACTGAAATTGATCTTCGATGCGTATAGCAAGAAATTGATAGGAGCGCAAATGGTCGGCGAAGTCACTGTTGCGGAACGTGTAAACGAGTTGGGACTTGCCATACGTGCTGGTATAACCGCAGAGGAAATGAGAAGTATGGAAAGATGCTACGACCCGTCACTGGCTTTGCTGGTAGATGTGACGATAGATGCGGCGACAGAGGCTTTGGGTATTACACCCGTATATTAACCTCTTTCTTTTTTCTTTTAATTTCTAAGATTTTCTCGAATGTGCACTCTTTTTTTCCCCTCGTCTTTAGATAACGTATTCCCCAGAAGAGAGGTTGGACCAAAAAGAAAGCTTTACCTAACAAATAGTATCTTTTATATCAACAGAATGAAGAAGAAGATAGTTGTTATCGGTATGGGCTATGTGGGTATACCCGCGGCAGCTCTATTTGCAGATGTAGACGGCTGTAACGTGGTAGGAATTCAGAGAAGATCAAAACGCTCGGGCTGGAAAATCGAGTGGCTCAATAACGGGAAGAATCCAATCGGTGGCGAAGAGCCCGGTTTATCTGAGTTAATAGCGAAAGTGGTACAAAAAGGAACGTTTCGAGTTACCGATGATTTTTCGGAATGCGCTAGTGCCGAAGCTATTCTGATAGATGTACAAACGCCTACGGATGAACGTGGCATACCGCACTATGACTCCCTTAAGGCGGTGAGCAAAGAAGTTGGCCGCCACATAAAGCAGAATATTCTGGTCGTCATAGAATCTACCGTTGCACCAGGAACAACGGAAAACGTTGTGAAACCGATACTGGAAGCGGAATCGCAATTAGAAGCCGGTAAAGAATTCGCGCTGGCATTCTCCTACGAACGGGTCATGGTGGGACGGTTACTCCATAATATTATCAATTATCCGCGGATTATTGGCGGGATAGATGAAGAGAGCACCAAACGAGCTATGGCGTTATATAAACATATAGTAAAGGCTGAATTATATCCGACAGATGTGCTCACCGCGGAAGTGGCAAAAGTAGCAGAAAATACTTATCGTGATGTGAATATCGCATTTGCAAATGAAATGGCGTTGATGTGTGAAAGTTTAGGTGTGGATGCCTTTACGGTACGCGAGCTGGTGAATACATTGCCGAATGATCCGTCAAATCCTTCCGCTAATCCCGTAAGGAACATGCACTTTCCCGGAGCTGGTGTGGGTGGACATTGCCTTCCAAAGGATCCCTGGTTGTTAAAGTATGGTGTGGATACGTACGGTACATTCAAGGTTGAACCGAATATCATTGTTAAAAGCCGGGAATTGAACTTGTGGATGCCGACACACATGGCGGATCTGGTGGTAGAGGGGTTAGACAAGGCAGGCCGAAAAGCGGAAGGTGCGAAAGTAGCTATTTTGGGCGTTGCGTTTCTGGAAAATTCCG
Organism: Candidatus Methanophagales archaeon; assembly: GCA_030668065.1. Classification (GTDB taxonomy): domain Archaea; phylum Halobacteriota; class Syntropharchaeia; order Alkanophagales; family Methanospirareceae; genus QENJ01. Next base: position 5,795 of record DAOUUS010000037.1, on the reverse strand, counting down.
ATGATACGAGAAATACACCGTCACAACCACTTTATGAACTATTAGTGAAAAAAGGGGCAAAGCCAGTACTTCATGATCCTTATGTACGCGATTTCGATATTCCGTTTACTACGGACCTCGACAACGCAATCGAAGCTGCTGACGCTACCGTGCTCGTCACTCCGCATAGCGAATATCTCAATCTGGATCTAAGCTCGCTAAAAGCTAAAATGCGCACGCCCGTGCTGGTAGATGGCCGGAATGCCTACAATAAGTCGGAATGCGAAAAGGCTGGTTTTATTTATATTGGTGTTGGGAAACCGCGTTAAACAGCTTACGAGAAAATAAATTATTGACACCGATTAACGCAGATTAACGCAGAAGAAAGTAAATCAGTGTAAATCGTGTAGAGTCCTAATATTATTTCGCTTACTATTCATAAGACATTTCTTATTGTCTTTCATGGGTTTTAAAATAAGTAGGAATAGGTATTAAGCAAACGCAAAGCTAAAAGGAGTAGATACGAATGGAAAAAGCAAGTATCGGGATAAGGTTTGTCTCGTATGTCATAGACGCAATTATTTTGAATCTGATTGGCTATGCTTTGATGTTCATTGCTATGACAAGCGGTGTTGAGTACCGGGTTGCATCTTTTATCGGATTACCAATCTCGATTGGGTACTTTACTTATCTCTTCGGTAAGGGGCAGTCACTCGGTATGAAAGCAATGAAGATAAAGCTATGTGGAACAGATGAGACCTACCCGATAGGATATAGAAAAGGGTTTCTCCGCGCGGTTGGTATGATCATATCCGGTCTGGTAGTAGGTATGGGCTACCTTTGGCTCTTGATTGATAAAGATAAACAAGGCTGGCACGATAAAATCGCGGGTACGTACGTTGTGGTAGCGTAAAGCCTAACAAACCGTCGAGGATGGTACGGTTTTTGGCTTTCCGTCATTTCGTTTTGCACCAGCTCAATTTTGATGCCATAAACTTCTTAATAGCCCACCACACTTACAGTCTATTACATAAACAAAAAATAAATATAAAGAGTAAGCGAATAAAATCTGTGCCTCGGTAGCTTAGCTTGGCCGAGCGGCTGATTTGTAATCAGCAGGTCGAGGGTTCAAATCCCTCCCGAGGCTTTTAGTAAAGCACATTGTGCCGAACTATTCGTGCTTTAAACCTATCCCAAACACGCCTAACTCAAGGCACCAACCCCGGAAACCACAACCCCGCCTCTTCCTCCAACCCGAACATCACATTCATATTCTGAATCGCCTGCCCGGAACCACCTTTAACCAGATTATCAATAGCCGAAACCACAACAACCCGATCGCTATCCGCCTCTACGGAAATCCCAATATCGCAGAAGTTAGTACCCCTTACGAAACTCAATGACGGCGTGCCTTCTCTGAGCCGTACAAATCTTTTACCCGCGTAAAACAGCTTGTATATCGCTTCGAGTTCCTCACGTTTTTTTTCTTCTGCTAAGAATACATGCGCGGTGGTAAGTATGCCCCTTATAGAAGGAATGACATGCGGCGTAAAACTCACTTTCACACCTAACTCGTTTCTCATCTCAGCTACATGCCGGTGCTCCGTGATTTTATAAGGAATGATATTCTCCGCAAGATTAGGGAAATGAGACGTTTCAGACGGTTCTGTACCCGCACCCGAAATCCCGGACTTCGAATCGAACACTACTTGGCTCACCAGTCCCGCTTTCACTAATGGCGCAACCGCAAGTATAGCACCCGTGGGATAGCAGCCGGGATTCGCAACCAAATCTGCTTCTGCTACTTCGGGATGCAGTTCCGTCAGCCCGTATACCGCTTCTCGCTCCTCTTTGTCCTTGTGTTTACGTTTGTAGACCCGTTCATATTCCGCCTTCTTCAGCCGGTAGTCCGCACTCAAGTCTATCACAGTCACGCCTTGTGCCATTAACCCCGGTACGTAGTCCATCGCCGTTCCATGAGGCACCGCCACGAATACAATATCGCTTCTTTTGGCTATCTCTTTCGTATCTACGTCTTCGTATTCGAGCTCTATAAAAGGGAACAGGTGTGGGTACACCTTGCTTACCTTCTCACCTTTGTATCTCCGTGACGTTACTACCGCTAAATCTATTTCGGGGTGCATCACGAGCAGCCGTATTAACTCAATACCCGTGTAGCCCGTTCCGCCGATTATTCCTGCTCTTATCATTTCTGCCTCTTAATATAAGGAATCAACCCGCCGCTATCCAATAACTTCTGCATGAATTCCGGTAGCGGGTTGTACCTGTATTCTTCGCCCTTTGTACGATCCTTTATCAGCCCTTCGTCAAAACTTATCTCTATTTCGTCCCCTTCTTCTATCCGGTCGAAGACGTCTGCCTCGACTAACGGCAACCCGATATTAATAGAATTCCGGAAGAATATCCGTGCAAAGCTCTTTGCAATCACGCAACTTATACCCGCACCGATTAATGCACGTGGCGCATGCTCCCGCGAACTACCACATCCGAAATTCGCGGCTGCCACGATAACGTCACCTGCGTGCACTTCTGTTGCGAATTCCGGTCTTACTTTTGCGAACGCATGAGCTGCCAGCTTCTGCGCGTCTCCCGTAGTCAGATATTCCGCCGGGATTATCTGGTCCGTATCTACATTATCCCCAAATTTCCAAGTTTTCGCTGTCATGTCTAATCTAAGTAACTCAGAAATCGGTCATCACCCTGTACTGGTCTATCTCGTCCTTCATCAACCTCAAAAACCGGCGGCTTACTCCTTCTACATCCTTCGCATTCGTTATGCCGCGACCCACGATTAAAATATCAGCACCGCCTTCCAGCGCTTCCGGCGCGGTTTCTTCCCGTACTCCGCCAGCCACTGCTACCAGTACCTTACCGTCTATCTGTTTTATCTCGTTGATATTGCCCCAGGCATGCTGCTCATCCTGTTCCACATCTATCGCACGGTGCAATTCTATTACATCCGGCATAAATCCGCTTTTGTGCAATCCTTTAATCACTTCTATCGGGTCTGCAACGTTCAACATATCCAGGCTGGAATAGATGCCCGTCTTTCTCGTTTCTGCTACCGCTTTCTCTATCGTCTGATGGGGCGCTAAGCCTGAAATTACTACGGCATCCGCACCGGCATCCGAAACCATCCTCACCTCTAAGTTGCCAGTATCAAGCGTTTTCAAATCCGCAATCACAAACGTTTCGGGCTTTATCTCCTTTATCTTTCCTACTATGTCCACCCCGTATCTCTTTATCAGCGGCGTACCTGCCTCTATAATCAGGTGGTCGTTCCTCGGTAACTCTTTCACTACCCGTTCAATGTGCTCCCAGTTCGGGATGTCCATAGCGACCTGCAAATATGGGGGGTCCCATAACTTCGTCACTTTCATACCCAGTGACGGGTGTCTCGACCTGTCTTTCTCATACAGCACCTTCGTTATATCCGGGAATCCATCCATCGCACGTTTTATCGCTAACTTCGCAGCGCCGTAATTGAACCGGTAGATCTTATTATAATCCTTTGCATGGGGATGCAGGAACACGCTTACGATTATCATAAGATCCTCTGCTTTATCCGCCTGTAACACCCCTTCTTCCACAGAATCCGCAACTGCTTTCGCTATTGCACTCTGTGCAGGCCCAAATATCTTCTCCGCATCCTTCATGTTCTGCACGGTAACCTTCGGCACGATCAGTGTAGATGGTTTAACCGGTAGATTCGGCCTTAGCACCGCAAATATCGGCGTGTGCCCCACTGACAACTGACTGATTGCATTCGCGAATGCCGCACCCACAGGCCCGTACTTGTCCCCTATCATCAAATCAATATGTGCTACTTCCGAACCTTCTCCTACCAACGCTTCGCCCACATACATAGCAACTTTATCACTCACCATTTTTGTTTTCTCTCTATTATTTTATCTTATCCTATTTTATCCAACGCTTCTCGCACTTTAGGCAACAGCCCGATTTCAAGCTCCAACTGGTGAAACCCCGGCCTCGGACCACCCTTTCGTGTCGCACGGCACACCCGCGTATCTCCGATAGGAAAACCACGTGGTTTAGAGAAAATGCCGTGCTCATCCATATGCCTCACTTCTCGCACTATCGCCCTCACTTTCTCCGCTTCGCCCTCTACTAACGCACCATAACACGTCTCTTTTAGTATAACATCCGCACTAGCGATACCCGCCACGTCTTCGCTAATTAAAGACAAAATTCTACTCTTCATCTGCGCAGGTGTTATATCTGAATCCGGTGAGATTAAAATTAGTCTTGTTTCAATGCCCATTTCCATTTCTCCATTTTTTGATGAAACTGCCTTCTCAATGACTTTATTCCCCTTTTGTTTCCTTTTAGCACAGGTCTTTTTTTTGTAAAAAGGAAAAGTGCGGATGGGCCCGCGGAGATTTGAACTCCGGGCCTCTCGGTTATCAGCCGAGCGCTCCAACCAGACTAAGCTACGGGCCCTTCTTATTTACACATCTTCTCCTAATTTGCCAGTTCTATTTTACCCTATATATTTAATGGTTTGATAACGCATAGTCCTTTAAGATTTAAGAATTGTTTTGGAAAAACTTTTCTTTTATGAACTCCTATTCAATATTGTTTAATGTGTACACCAAAAAGAAGATTTACATAAAGAAGTACAACAGCGGCTTGAACGTACTGGTAGCCGTATGTGATGAGGAGTTGGTAGGGAAGAGCTTTGCCGAAGGTGAGTTTACTCTTACGATTACAGCAAGTTTCTACAAGGGCGAAGCCGTAACAGAAGAAGAAGTGGTGGATTCGTTGACGCACGCGGACATCGCGAATTTAGTGGGTGCAAGAGCGATTAAATGCGCACTGGACAATTCGTTTATCGACGAGACCAATGTGATTTTTGTTGATGGCGTGCCACACGCGCAGATGGTGAAAATGTAAACTCAAAATCATGTTGAGGCTAACTATACTACTCCGCATGTATAATTTGGAACTTTTGCGTCAATAGACTGGTTAGTTCCTGATGATGTTCGTCCAAATTGTTAAAGAAACTCTCCGTTGCATCGAAAAATTGGCGAAAATCCTCGTGATAGGTGTTATTGACTAGTGTCATGTCAATCATGTAAGGTCGTAAGAGATATAATGTATGTTCTTCATAATTAACCTTGGAGGATTGAGTATGAAGAAATACATCGTGACACTTGCGAAAGAGGAGCACGAAGCTCTTGGCGCAGTTACTTCCAAAGGGCGAACACAAATCACAGAAAATCCTAGAGCGCACTGGTTCTACTTGGGTGCGATGAGGGGGGTGAGTATCAGATGAAACGTTCGACCAACGAAGAAATTGCCTGTGTCCTGAACATAAGTATGAGAAAGATTGACCGCGTGAAGACGCGATTTGTCGAGGAAGGTATTGAGGTTGCCCTCAACGGGAAAAAGGGAAGCCGTATCTACGCTAAAAAAGTGGATGGCGATTTTGAAGCCCATTTGGTTGCAGTGAGTTGCAGTGAGCCTCCTGAAGGCTTTGCGAGATGGTCTCTGAGGTTGTTAGCCGACAAAGTTGTCGAGCTTGGTTATACTGACGGCATCTCCCCTGAAGCAGTACGCCGGGTTCTAAAAAAAACGAAATCAATCCTTGGCTTGGCAACGAAAAGGATGGGCAATTCCACCGGAGCAAAACGGTAACAATGTTTGCGAATCTGGAAATGGTATATGATCCACGACATCCGGTTATATGCCTGGACGAATCTCCAAAGCAGTTAATTGCAGAGACAAGAACACCCCACCCTGCTTCGCCCGGGCAGCCGGCCAAGTATGATTAT
>DAOUUS010000035.1 GCA_030668065.1 Candidatus Methanophagales archaeon | reverse complement strand
ATGTCCAGCTACATGAAGAAGGTAAAGAAGATCCCGGATGAGATAAACACGCTATTTGAGGGATACGTGAAGGACGTAATGTCAAAAAACACGGTTACCATTTCTCCTGACGACTCCATCTCAGATGCGGCACGGCTAATGCGCAAGCACGATTTTAACAGGCTGCCTGTGATAGATTCTGAAGGAGAATTGGTAGGTATAATAGCAAGAGGGGATATTATAAGCGTTTTTGCAGATTAAACACTGTAGTAGTAAGCTAAAAACAAGACGTTTTTCGTTTCCCGTGGCTAAACGTTTTTGTGCCGCCTGTAAAAATCTAACAAAATATGACGGTTGTTGAAACTTTAGGCAAAGTAGTAGTACTCGCAGCAATAGCGTTTGTAGTTCTTTTAGTAATAGCTCTCTTCTTTTGCTTCTTTATCATTCGTACAAAACGGATAATATTCCCCAATCTCGTGTTGTTCATAATAAGCTTGCTTTACGAGCCGTTGCGCAGACTGCTCTCGTTCTTTCGGATCGACCCTACACTGATAGACCGTGTATCGGTGGAGATAAGAAACACGATTAACTACCACGAGTTCGTGGCTACGGACTTAGAAGAGCGTGTTCTGCTTCTCCCACAGTGCATCCGAAGCACGGACTGTCCTGCTAAACTTAACCCGGTGGACGGGATCCATTGTATGGACTGTGGTAAATGCGGAATTGCAGAACTAAACGCTAATTGTAAAGAACTTGGTGTCCGGATGTATATATCACCGGGTGGCACATTCACGGGCCGCATTCTCATGCACAGCCGCGCAAAAGCTGCAGTAGGTGTCGCTTGTTATCCAAACCTGCATGAAGGAATGCTAAATGCAAAACTTATGGGAACACCAACACAGGGCGTGCCATTAACAACTTATGGCTGCGTCAATACCACGGTGGACATAGAAGAGATATTAAACAAATGTAAAATGAAAACGTCAAAATGATAGACCCAATACCTGCCTCTGTGTACCAACTAATAGGAGAACTCTTTATAATCCTCGTTATCGTGGTTGTCGTGATAATATTGGTTGCTGTAAGTTTAGTCGTCTATAAACGAGTCCTGTTTCCCCGGTTCACGCTATTTGTGCTCAACCTCTTTTATCAGCCCACCAAGCTATTATTTGGGTACTTCAGTATAAACCCGGTAATCATTGACGAGATAGGCATTGCTCTGGTTAATGCGATCTACAAAGATACGTATGGTAAGACGCCAATGAATAAGCGAATATTGTTCCTGCCTCAGTGCCTCCGCAACCTTGAATGTCCGGCAAAGACCTCACCGCAAGAAGGTATAATTTGCAAAGCGTGTGGTAAATGTGGCATTGCGGACATCAAAACTAAGTGTGATGAACGTGGTATAAGTATTTGCATAGCTCCGGGTGGTGAATTCGTTAAGCGTGCGATACGAGATAAACGGCCTATGGCGGCAATGAGCGTTGCATGCCACTGTGACCTTTACGAAGCAATGCGATCAGTTACATCAAAAGGTGTGCCAATGGTGGGCATGGTGCTCTCAAAGACCGGGTGTGTGATGACCGAAGTGAATTGGTCAGAACTGAAAGAAATGCTGTTTTATCGTTGTTGAGAATATTATAATAGCAAAAACACTATTATGCACACACAACGCGAATATCTCGCATCACCATAAAAAAGAGATGCTACAGTACGATGTGATAATAGTAGGCGCAGGTCCTGCCGGCGCGATAGCAAGTAAAACTTGTGCGGAGAAAGGACTTAGTACGCTACTTTTAGAGAAGGCCGTTATCCCCCGGTTCAAACTCTGTGGCGGTGGAGTGTCCACGAGCGCACTATCGCACTTGGATTTTGGAATTGAAAAGGAGTTGATAGAGCGAGAATGCTATGGTGTACGGGTTCATTTTAAAGATCACCAAATAGAACTAAAAACGAGTTCGCGGTTGGCAATACTCGTATCACGCGATAACTTTGATGCCTACATCGTGTCAAAAGCAGTGGATGCAGGTGTTGTACTCCAGGAAGGCGAAAAAGCAACATCTATAAAACCAGAACCGTCAAAGGTAGTTGTGGAAACCACGAAAGAAAAGTACAATGCAAAGGTAGTTATCGGCGCGGATGGTGTTAATAGTATAGTTTCAAAGCATGTTCGCGACTCTTATAAGCCCAACGAGCTGGGACTTTGCATTGCAGCGGACATACCGGCTACTAATGAAGAAGTTGATGAGTACATAGAAAATGCTATTGATATTCATTACGGGCTCACTAAATCATGTTACGGGTGGGTATTTCCTAAGGCGAAGCATTTTTCTGTGGGTGTTGCGGGAATCCTTCCAAGCATGAAGAGCCCCCGGAAGATATTTATGCAGTTCCTTGAAAAGTTAGGATTTCGCACCGATGTCGTCACGCATGCACACCTAATTCCTTCTGGCGGCTATGAACGAGAAGTATGCTCGGATAGATTAATTCTGGTCGGCGATGCCGCGGGCTTTGTTGACCCGTTCTATGGAGAAGGAATAAAATATGCGTTTATCTCAGGGAAATTAGCAGCAGAGAGAGTTGTAGAATCATACGAGAACGAAGATTACTCGAAATCGGCTTTGGATTCCTATAAAAGATTATGTTATAAACAGTTTGGCGCTAATTTGGAGTATTCATTAAGATTGACCAGATTAGTGAATAACTATCCTGAGATCTTCTTTAGACTCCTTTCGTCTAACAAAAGCATTTTAGACGAGTGGCTAGAGATTGTTGCCGGCAGAATGGATTACAAAGCGTACATAAGGTGGCTCGTTCCTCGCGTGCCGTATTTCATGCTAAAGGCGCTGGTGTCGTCCAAATAAAATAGGGGTTATCACCCCCGCAATGGGTTCCGGGGAACTCAGTAAATAGTTTACCCATTTTGGTAAAAATCATAGACACAGATTTCACCGATTTACACAGACGGTACTGTCCTGATTATTGCGCTTTACGGGTTGAATCAAAAAACTACACTACTTTAAATCCATGTTAATCAGCGTTAATCTGCCTAAAAATCATTGGAAAATGATACAGTTCTGGTAAATTAATATTTGCGAGTTTCCCCGGGCGGGAAATAATTGTTGACACCGATTAACGCTGATTAACGCAGAAGAACTCAAATCCGTGTGAATCCGTGTGAATCTGCGTCCTAAATACTTAGAAGTTATACTGTATATACAATTAAAGACTTACGTGAATCCGAGGTGGATACGTATGAATTACTATCTTTTCATTACAGTTATGATCCTTGCCTTTCGTTTTACCTCTTTTGCCAAATCATCTGAGCTTTTTCGCACCTTCTCGGCTTTCGATCCTACCAGTTTATCGTCTTTCTCTAAATTAGTTTTCCCAGCTCGTATCATCCGTCGCAGTTCTCTTTTTGCCGGTCCACCTTTTATATTTCGCTTTTCTATACTTGACGCGATGTTCAGAGCATCAGTTACTTTCTTCTCCGTTAGCCCGCGCGCACTTAGTTTTTTACCGATGGCACGTGTAGAGAAAGCATCTAGTTCGTTAAGCACTTCACTTACGCCCCTATTCGCCTTTAGCGCCACTCCTTCATTCACCAAATCCGCTACGAGCTTATGTGCGGTTCTAAAAGAAACGCCTGTTTCGCGTACGATCGTATCAGCCAGCTCTGTTGCAGTCGTGAACCCAACTTGTGCCTGTTTCGCCATCTCTTCCTTGTTCAATTCCAGTTTTTCCACTATGCTTTTCATCACCGATACCGAAGACGCCGAGATATTAGTTGCAGTCAAAAGGTGCGGTGTTACCTCTTGCAAATCGCGATTATAAGAATAGGGCAATGCTTTGCATATAGAAAGCACACTCATCAAACAACCGTAAACCGTGCCGGTTCGCGCTCTAATAAGTTCTGCATAATCGGGGTTCCGTTTCTGCGGCATTATTGAACTACCCGTCACATATTCCACGGAAACACGAACGAAATTGAATTCTGAACTACTCCATAGTATTATCTCCTCGGCAAGTCTGCTCAAGTTGGTCATCAGATTGGCGTAACAGGAAATCACGTCTATGGCGAAATCACGCGATGAAACTGCGTCCATTGAATTCTCCAGCACAGAATCAAACCCCAGTAGTTTCGCCGTTCTCTCTCGGTCTATCGGGAACCCCGTAGATGCGAATGCGGCGGCACCCAAAGGGCACACATTTACGAGCTCGTATGCGTGTATAAGCCTCAAGAAATCACGAGCAAACGCATCTGTATACGCTAAGAAATGATGTGCGAGTATGGTTGGCTGTGCATGTTGTAGGTGCGTATAGCCCGGCATCACCGTATCAATATTCTCGTTCGCTTTTTTTAATAACACACTTCTCAACTCGTTTACGTTTCTTAGGATGCCCAATAACTCATCTCGAAGCGCAAGTCGTATGCTCGTTGCCACTTTGTCATTCCTCGATCGCCCCGTATGCATCTTCCCCCCTACCTCCTCGCCTATCCCCTTTATCAACACTGATTCTATCGCAGTGTGCACATCTTCATAAGAGGGGAGGGCGTGATCAACGAAATAATCCGAATCCATCTTATTCAAACAGTTTAGAATCTTCACTACGTCCTGCTTCTTTATTATGCCCCGCTCTTTTAGCATAACTACATGCGCTTTGTCCACGAGCATATCAGCGTGGAATAGCCATCTGTCCGCATCTAACGATAAGATATAATCCTTTCGGGTTCTCATTTCACTCGCCCGCCGTATTCAAGCAGTGGCTGATCTGTTTTGCCACTGTTCAGTATTATTACATGCGCCCTTCTTCCCTGCCCGCTCTTCTTCAACACCAACTTATCTCACTCTTTCAGTTCCTATTTTGCATTCAATATTATAATAAGCATTCTACTGCTATCATAGTTTTTTTATTATAATTCGGTATTCAAGAGAGACGGAAAGAGAACTTGAAACGAGGCAGCATTAGATATTGTACAATGGAACGGTAAAAAGGCAGTAGCTAATTGTCCGGATTGTATGGATAGACGTGCATAACGAAGATATAGTATAAACCGTAGGTTATGCCGTTTTTATCGCCAGACGAACCTCTTTCTTGTCTATCTTCCAGGTCTTCACGTAAATCTGCTCACTCTCAACCGAGGGCAATCCTTCATTAATTGCCACCGCAAGTGTCTCTTCACGAATATAATCCGCGAGATTCGTTATTGCCTCTTTTACCGCCTCGTCTCCCTCATACATAATGCTTATCTTCGCTGTATATTCCAGGTCAATGTCCTTTCTCATACCCTGGATTCTTCTCACGATGTCTCTAACCATACCTTCTTCTATCAGCTCTTTATCCAGCCCTGTGTTCAAGAATAAAGTTGTGTCTTCATCCACGTCCGCTTGTTTGTATTCTTCCGCCGCTGCAAACTCGCTCTTGCTACTTGCCTCTACTAAAGTAACTTCGCGTACATTCAACTCATCCTTCAATATCGCCGTCAGACTCGTCACTTTATCCTGCTTTTCCGTATTACACACGATTACAACTTCTCGTAACGGCTGTCTTATCTTTATACAGGCATCCGACCTCGTTCGCCTACCGGCCTCTACCAATTCCGAAAGCAAGAGCATCGAATCCTCCAGCGCGGTATCTATAAGCGATTCATCAGGAGAAGGATAATCGCAGAGATGCACGCTTTTATGCTCGTCTCCAGACCTCACGAGATTTAGATACACATGCTCGGTCAGGAAAGGCACGAAAGGCGCCAATAATTTGCAGAGCGATACAAGAACCTCATACAACGTTAAGTATGCGCAGTCCTTATCAAAGTTCTCCTCTGGAACCCAGAACCGTCTCCTCGACCGTCGTATATACCAGTTGCTCAGGTCGTTAACCACAAATTCTTCTATCTTTCGCGCTGCTACGTGAACATCAAAACGTTCAATCGCCGCTATTACTTCAGTCGTGAGTGTGTTCCACCGCGATATGATCCATCTATCCATGGCATTCCTATTAGCCACAGGAATTGCCTTAACTTCCGGATTGAATTCGTCTATGGCTGCGTAAGTGACGAAGAAGAAATAAGAATTCCAGAACGTGTTCAAGAACTTCTTCTGCTTCTCTAAAATGCCCTGCTCGGAGAACCGAATATCATCAGAAAGCGGACCCGCGGTGTAGAAATACCATCTCAACGCATCTGCACCTTCGTTATTAAATATCGCGGTTATATCAACCACATTCCTTTTGCTCTTACTCATTTTCACGCCTTTCTCGTCTAATATGTGCCCTAACGAGAGCACGTTTAGATACGGCGGTTCATCAAAAATGGCGGTTGATACCGCAAGAAGCGAGTAGAACCAACCACGAGTCTGGTCTATAGCCTCTGTGATGAAATCCGCGGGAAAGTTCTGCTTGAACTTGTCCGTCTCAAAGGGGTAGTGCCACTGCGCAAACGGAGCAGAACCTGAGTCATACCAGCAATCTATCACGTCCTTTACCCGTCTCATGTCACTGCCACAGTCTTCACAACGAAGCACCACTTCGTCTATGTAAGGTCGGTGCAGGTCGTTTGGGACAGTATTCGTTGCCCGTGCCTTCAGCTCTTCTATGCTGCCGACACAAAAATCCTTTCCGCATTCGGTGCATAGCCATATATTCAATGGCGTGCCCCAGAATCGTTCTCTACTGAGTGCCCAATCCTCAACACCATCTAAGAAGTTACCAAATCTGCCGTGTTTCAAATGTGCAGGATACCAACTTATCTTTTCGTTATTTGCAAGCAAGTTATCACGCAACGATTTCATTGCAATAAACCATGATTCACGTGCGTAATATAACAATGGCGAGCCACAACGCCAGCAGAACGGATATGAATGCAAATATTTAGCTTCTTTGTATAATACACCACGCTGCTCCATCAATTCTATTATAAGCCTGTCTGCATCCTTCACGAACATGCCTTCCAGTGGCGGGACCTCTTGTGTAAAATGACCTGCGCTATTCACGGGCTGTGAGAATCCCAGCTTCTTCTCGCGGCAGACTTCATAATCCACTTCGCCAAACGCGGGTGCTACATGCACGATACCTGTACCTTCGTCCAACGTAACGAACTCCGCGGTGATTACTTTATGCGCTTCGCCACCCTCTACCTTGGCATACTCGAATAGCCGTTCATATTCCAGATTCTCCAAATCCTTACCCTCAAATCTTTCTAATATCTCGTAATCGTCATCTAAAGCATCCAAACGCGCTTCCGCAAGGATTAACGTCTCGTCTTTTGCGCCTGCATTTAGTTTCACTTTCACGTACGTGTTTGACGGATGAACCGCAAGTGCGATATTACCCATCAGAGTCCAGGGCGTTGTTGTCCAGGCTAACAGGTACAGATCCTTTTCTTGTTTCAATTTGAACTTCACATAAACCGAGGGGTCTTCTACATCTCGATAGTCCTGTGCGACTTCATGGCTACTCAGCGTGGTCTCACATCTCGGGCAGAACGGTACGACTTTATGGCCTTTATACAGCAAACCCTTCTTCCAGACCTCTTTTAACGACCACCAGACCGATTCCATGTAGTTAATATCAAAAGTTATATAGGGGTCATCCATGTCCACCCAGAACCCCACTCGTTTCGTGGCATTCACCCATTCTTTCTCGTATCTGAATACCGAATCTTTGCATTTTTTGTTGAATTTCTCGATTCCGTAAGCCTCTATCTCGCCTTTGGTGTTTATACCCAAGTTCTTCTCTACTTCTATCTCCACCGGCAGACCATGCGTGTCCCAACCCGCTTTTCTTGTTACATAAAAACCGCGCATCGTCTTGTATCGCAACACGAGGTCTTTCACCACTCTTGTCAGGACATGCCCGGGATGAGGCAGTCCATTTGCTGTTGGTGGGCCTTCCACGAACACGAACGGCTCGCCGTCTTTTCTGCGCTCCACGCTGCGCTCGAACGTTCGTTCTTTGTCCCAGTGCTCTAATAGTTCTTCTTCCCGCTTCACGAAATTTGCTCTTTGCGTTTCGCTTTTGAAATATGCCATGTCTCTATTTCCGTTAAACGATTATGATATTTAATTATGTGTGTACGTGCAATATTAAAATAATCATCTAAACATACCTTAGATTGTGCAAGGGCTGATTTTCAGGAGGAGTTCTTTGTGCTGTATGACGAATATGCTGATGAGCCCCTGGAAGCATGTCTGAACATTCTTTAATAGCAAATTCAGCCATTAATTCTGCCCATTTTCTCCATAATTTTTGGTATAATCATCTAAAGCACATTTCATCAGACAGAGCAAAAAAGTGCATAAAACACTTGATATATCCCAAGAAGCGCTTTAGAAAGTCAGAACGATGGTATTATTTTTGTTCCTCGCTTTACGATGCTAAAAGTATCGCCCTGCCGGATGAGGGAAAACCACGAGTCCTGTTCTGCGATGGAGGCTCATAGCAGCTTCTGGAATGGGGTGGCTATGAACACTACTCAACTTCTGTAGCGGCACGGATTTTTCAACTTCAGGTCGTGCCCGTCCGTACACTGCGAACCATCACAACAGCATCTTCATCGCCATAATACGCTGGTATCACCGTGTACATAGAGAAGCCCAAATGCGTATAAAACTTACGTGCCGTTTCGTTACGTTCTCGCACTTCCACCATAGCACACCCGCCCGTTCTTTTCAATACCGTAGCTACAAGCTTGGTTCCTACACCTATCCTTCTATACGCTGGATGCACTGCGATAGACACTATATGCCCCGTGTGATAATAGATGAGATAACCCGCGATTTTAGTCGCTTCTAAATATACCAAGAAATTAGCGGGATATGCGGATGCGAAATACAAGAACGTAGATCTGTTATAAGGCTGTTTCGGGAATGCTTGCTCCTCTATCTTCACAATCGGTTCCAAATCAGACATTCTGAATTTACGTATCATCGTGTGCTTCCTCTTCAACAGTTCTAGTATAAAATTTACATAGACCTTTTTAGTTCTCGGCTAGCCGTTACAGTAACATCCAAAAAAAAAGCTTTCTTTTGTTCCTGGATTATATAGTTTATCAAACGCATGAAAATAGAAAAGACAGACGAGTATATTGTGGTGCACGGCGATTTCAAAGTGCTTAGTTCCGCAATCTATAACGGCGGCTACCGGCTATCGAAAGCGATATTAAATCTGACAGTAGCGACTGATTTCAAAGAAGACGCATTTGCACGGTTCGATTCGTTTATTGCCGAACATGGTTTAGTGGGTGAAGAACTCGTGGGCATGATGACTGCGGTGGGGATGAATGACGCGAGCATCATAGAACGAGGCGATGTTACGGCTATCATAACCGCGGGAAAATCGAAACCGCCTTCACGATTGTCGTCCACAATAAACATAATCTTGCTGCTAAATAAGAATCTGTCTCAATCGGCAATGGCGAACGTGATAATAGTAGCTACAGAAGCGAAGACCGCAGCTTGCTACGACCTCGATATTCATGTCGAGGACGGTGACCTATTCACAGGCGATGTGACCGATTCCGTGGTGGTTGCATGTCATAGAACTGACGATGAAGCCGATGAACTATTTGCGGGTAAAGCGACCGCTCTGGGCAGTACGTTGTATGAAGTGGTAAAAGACGGCGTGCGAGATGCTCTTGTTTTTCACGATGCTTTAACGGCGGATAGACATATACTAATCCGGCTGGAGGAACGCGGTATTTATTTAGATGATATGGTCTCGGCAGCACTTGAGCTTTACGTGCCGGCAGAGGGCGAAGAAGTAGATAAAGCGGATTTGCAGAGGCGGTTGGAAGAGACGATAAAGAAAGAAAGCTCGGATGTTAACGTGGCATTGCTACTGGCAGCGGCTATTCATGCCGAGGAGATCGAGATACTGAAGGGCAGAGCAGGTAAAGCAGGTGAAACCGATGCTGCAAGTATTGTGGCTGACGAGCTTATAGGCATTGACATTGCGGAATACATAGGCGGTAAAAAGGCACTTTTCAATTTTATCTATTATGATACGAGGAAACCCGGGATATTGAACCAGTTGGGCGTTTTCATGGACGATGCCATCGGAGGACTGATCGCGGGCTGTATGACTAAGATGTTAGGATAACGTAAATATGGTACGTGTAATAGGAATAGATCCCGGAACGGCAACTACCGGTTGGGGTGTGGTCGAATCGAGAAACGGTGCGTTAACGTCAGTTGATTTTGGATGTATAAAGACGACACCCAAGCAACCAAAAGAGGAGCGATTACTTGTGATCTACGAATCTTTACTTGCGGTTATTAAAGACACGACACCGGAGGTTATGGCAATCGAGATGATTTTTTTCAATGCTAACGTGAAGACCGCGTTAAGCGTGGGACAAGCGCGAGGCGTTTGTCTCTTAACTGCGGCTATGTCTGGGCTAACCGCAT